>JAJXBQ010000327.1:0-2576 GCA_021640525.1 Segatella copri | reverse complement strand
CTGCTGGGGGACAGGCGATTCCATCGCCTGTCCCCCAGCAGTCAGTAGCCTTCATTTTTACCTTTTATACCCCGCCAGCTTTTTCAGGCAGTATTCCTTAAAGTCATTCCAGTGGTAATAAGGTGCCACATCGCTCTTGATAGGCAAAGTAGCCTCGTCTTCATTCAAAAGCACCTTCACCAGCACATCATTCGCCTTGTTTCTATAAAAAACAAACTGCAAATTCGTAGCCATCGGGGTAATCTTATAATCCCACCATTGAGAAGCAATCTTCTCCGGATCCTTAATCTCTTCGCCATATCCATTCAAATCCAGCAAACAGGTAAGCGGAGTAACCATCGTATCGTGTCCATATCTCAATGTAGCGCCCGGATGCGGCAAGGCGATGCAGCTATCCGCCTTCTGGATGATGTTTCTCAAGAGATTGCGCTGGGAGAATGGCTGCACATTGCCCGTATAAGGCGAGTTGCCGTAAGTCATCTGCCACCAGATGTTGGCATTCAGCCAGTTCTGATACAGTTCCTCCTCAGTAAAGAGGTCATAGAGCGAAACCTTGCCTCTCAGTTCCGTGCCTTGGATTGAGCTTGCCATCTCATAAAGTTTTCTGTTCAGGTCACTCTGGTTGATATTCTGCTTTACCCAGGCAGGGTCGTTGAACAGTTCCTGCATCAGGCGGCTATAGCTAACGTGCTTCTGTGCAAATTCCTGCTGTGCCACCTTGATACCCACGCTATGCTTCAAGCTATCCAGGTATCTGTCGCCCTGGTTCATATAATACATATCATGCTCGCTGGCATCATGGAAGATATGAAGTTTCGGATTCATGCGGAGCATCTGCTGCAAACCGTTCTCCATAGAAAGAATGCATCGGATTACCAAAGTACTTCGGGCTTCGATATTCGTATTACCGGCAAAAATCTCAGGGAAGCGCTCCATCATTCTTCTGGTAATACCCTGATGCTGGAGAGCTCCGAGCGGAGTCAGTTCGCCATCGCGCCCCTTCGCCTCCTCACGAATCATCTTCACCTTAGCCAACGTTTCCTCGCCCTTAGCTGTCAGTTTGCCCTCCTGCTTCGCTTTGAGCAGAGAGAAATAAGGCACATCATAAGCCTTCTTGCCTATCATATAGCGGGAACCGTGTCGGCCATAATGACTCAGATAGAAAGGCTTATAACCTTTAGGAGCCGCAGTCAACTGTTTCTGAGGACCACGATAAGCTACATAGTTACTACCCGAAAGCGTAATATCCCGCTTGAAATCCTCTTGCGGAGTCTGTGCTGTCAGAGGCATCGTCAATGTAAGAGATGCCAACAATAATAGATTTTTTGTGTTCATTGTTATCATATAATTTTGTTTGGGAAACATGCTGTCTCATTTAATTCCAATTCATCAGTTTTCTCAGGAACGGAAGCAATTCTGCTGCCATCTTCCGATGCTGCAACATACTAGGATGCCAGCTGGCGCCATAACCTAAATCTCCTTTCTGGAAACTGAAATCGAAACGGTAAACATTCTTATCGGTTTTATTGGCATCGGCACAGATTCTATCAAGCACTGTTCGCTGCTTGCTACTCTCCTTCTCGCCGAGCATCGGACCTGTCAACATCACAATCTTTGCATGAGGATACTTGCTGCGTACCGTTTTAAGAAACATGCGATAGTTCTTCTCGTAGAGTTGAATATCATAATTTCTGGTAGAAAGATCATTAGTACCCAGATTGATACAGACTAACTGAGGCTGATACTTGGCAAAATCCCATTTTTCATCATGCTGGTCAAATAAGGTATATTCATATTGCCAAGGCATGTTATCGGCATCACCTGTCTTCGGACCATTATAGTTGCGATAAACACCGATACCACTGCGGGAGATAGAAGTATGCTGAGCCTTCAGACTGTCACTTACAATATTGGCATAAGTAAGCCAATGGTTCTCCGTTTCATCTTCAAAAGGATCAGACATGTTGATACTTTCTACGCCATAACCGCAGGTGATGGAGTTTCCGATAAATTCAATCTTCCGTTCCGGAAGAGCCGGAGCCTCAACAAGATGACATCCCTTATCAAGAACGAATCCCCTGAATTCCGGTTTACGGAATAAGCCTTCTATCACATACATCACCCTAGCATGATGCACCCCCTTTGGCAAAGCCGCAGTCAGGGTTACAACCGAATCGCGTTCGGCATTAAAGCCCACTTTGAAAGGTTCGCAACCATCAATCTGTGCCATGAAATATCCAGTCTTCGGGCGACACAGCATTTTCAGAGAAGACCCTTGAAAACTAGCCTCAATCATAGTTCCCGGATAATTGAAACTGGCTACATCAGGATTCTTAGCAAAGCTCACACGCCCAACATACTGAATCATCGGATGAGAAGCCTTTACGATCTCTCCCTCAATAGGAAGAGTAGTTGATTTCTTCACATTTCCAGCCATCATCGTGGAAGAAACCATCAATGTAGCCAGCATCATAACCCATATTTTTTTCATATTCCTGTTATTATAGTTTTTATCTGTCCTTACCATTCAGCCTTCATTTTTGCAATGTAAAGACAAAACAATATCTGTTTGCAAA
>JAJXBQ010000070.1:0-15044 GCA_021640525.1 Segatella copri | reverse complement strand
CAGGATGCTCTCGGCTACAATCTACCCTTTTTCCTGGCTATATGATTCTAACAGCAGGCATAAATAAATACATAACTATCGGAGATAGAACAACTGACTAGGAAAAACAGAAGGCTGGCAGAAGAAAAACAGCATACTGGCAAAAGGCAAACAGCCGACTAGCGCAACAGAGGCTAGTCGGCTGTTCCTGTATAACAGTTTGCCAAACATCCTTTCTCTTATTTCAAGAGAAGCACGGTTGGCAGGAATATCGCAATCTACTCTTCACTCTTCACCTTTCCAACATAAAGAGCTGAAGCACAACACATTACATAGGTGAAGAGATTTTCGGCACTCTTCACCCACTCTTCACCACTCTTCACCTTTTACGATTTTGGGAAAGGTATAAACGCAGAGCCGCTTAGCTGTCTACAGCCTAAAAAGGTGAAGGGCGGGTGAAGAGTAAAAAACCACTCTTCACCTGCCCAACTTCCTATCCTTCAACTACTTACATCCAAAAGGTGAAGAGTGAAGAGTTGTTGGGAAAATTCTCTCGCATCCGTAAAGATGCAGAGAGAAAATTCCGGTGTCTCAAAAGAAACGATGGATTAGTCAGCCAACTTAGCCTTCAAGAACTCACGGTTCAAGCGGGCGATGTTAGCGATAGACTCGTTCTTAGGACAAACAGCCTCGCAAGCACGAGTGTTTGTACAGTTACCGAATCCGAGCTCATCCATGCGTGCAATCATCTTCTTAGCACGGGCAGCAGCCTCTACACGACCCTGTGGGAGAAGTGCCAGCTGGCTAACCTTTGAGCTGACGAAGAGCATAGCAGAACCATTCTTACATGCAGCAACACAAGCACCGCAACCGATACATGTAGCGCAATCCATTGCCTCGTCTGCATTCTCCTTAGGAATCAGGATAGCGTTAGCATCCTGAGCCTGACCTGTACGAATGCTGGTGTAACCACCTGCCTGGATGATCTTGTCGAATGCTGAACGGTCTACCATACAGTCCTTGATGATAGGGAAACCAGCAGAACGCCAAGGCTCAACGGTGATTACGTCACCATCGTTGAAACGACGCATGTAGAGCTGACATGTTGTAGCACCACGCTCAGTCTTACCGTGTGGTGTACCATTAATATAGAGAGAGCACATACCGCAGATACCCTCGCGGCAGTCGTGGTCGAAGACGAAAGGCTCCTGACCTGACTCGATGAGCTCCTCGTTCAAGATGTCGAGCATCTCGAGGAATGAAGTATCATCTGGGATGTTCTTCATCTCATGTGTATCGAAGTGACCCTGTGCTGTAGGACCGTCCTGCTTCCAATACTTAACTGTGAAACTTATATTTCTTGCCATTGTCTTGTTCGCTTTTTAATTCTTGTAATTTCTTGTCTGTACCTTAATTGCCTCATACTCGAGAGGTTCCTTGTTGAGCACTGGAGCAGTTGTATCGTTGCCCTGATACTCCCAGCAACCTACGTAGAAGAAGTTCTCATCATCACGCTTAGCCTCGCCTTCCTCTGTCTGGTACTCCTCACGGAAGTGACCACCACAGCTCTCGTTGCGGTGCAATGCATCGTAAGCGATCAACTCGCCCATCAAGATGAAGTCACGCAAGTGGATAGCCTTATCCAACTCTACGTTCAAGCCTTCCTTCTTGCCAGGGATGAAGAGGTTCTTGTTGAATTCCTCGCGGAGAGCCTTCATCTTCTTCAAGCCTTCCTCAAGACCTTCCTTGGTACGACCCATACCTACGTGCTCCCAAAGGATGTGACCCAACTCCTTGTGGATAGAATCTACAGAGCGCTTGCCCTGGATACCCATCAGGCGGTCGATTTCCTTCTGAACACCTGCCTCTGCCTCTGCGAACTCTGGGAGATCGGTAGAGAGCTTTGGCCACAATGCCTGGTCAGCCAGGTAGTTCTGGATGGTGTATGGCAATACGAAGTAACCGTCAGCCAAACCCTGCATCAAAGCAGATGCACCCAAACGGTTAGCACCGTGGTCAGAGAAGTTACACTCACCAATAGCGAAGAGACCAGGGATAGTGGTCATCAACTCGTAGTCAACCCAGATACCACCCATTGTATAGTGGATAGCAGGGAAGATCATCATTGGGTTGTAGTACTTCACGCCGTTAATCTCGTTAGCCAACTCACCTGGGTTAACGTCAGTAATCTCCTCATACATATCGAAGAGGTTGCCATAACGCTGCAGGATAACGTCGATACCGAGACGGTTGATAGACTCAGAGAAGTCGAGGAATACGGCAAGACCTGTGTTGTTGACACCGAAGCCCTTGTCACAACGCTCCTTAGCTGCACGAGAAGCCACGTCACGAGGAACCAGGTTACCGAATGCTGGGTAACGGCGCTCCAAGTAGTAGTCGCGGTCTTCCTCAGGAATATCAGAACCCTTCTTTGTACCAGCCTGCAATGCCTTGGCATCCTCAATTTTCTTAGGAACCCAGATACGACCATCGTTACGGAGTGACTCTGACATCAAAGTCAACTTACTCTGGTTTGTACCGTGAACAGGGATACATGTAGGGTGAATCTGAACGTAAGATGGGTTAGCGAAGTCAGCACCCTTGCGGTAGCACTGGATAGCTGCTGTACAGTTACAACCCATAGCGTTTGTAGAGAGGAAGTAAGCGTTACCATAACCACCGGTAGCGATAACTACGGCGTTGGCAGAGAAACGCTCCAACTTACCTGTAATCAAATTCTTAGCGATGATACCACGAGCATGACCGTCAACGATAACAATATCCTCCATCTCGTAACGGGTGAAGAGCTTAACCTTACCAGCCTCAACCATGCGGCTCAAAGAAGAGTAAGCACCGAGGAGGAGCTGCTGACCTGTCTGACCCTTAGCATAGAATGTACGAGATACCTGAGCACCACCGAAAGAACGGTTAGCCAGCATACCACCGTACTCACGAGCGAAAGGAACGCCCTGAGCTACGCACTGGTCGATGATATCGTTGCTCACCTCAGCCAAACGGTAAACGTTAGCCTCACGAGCACGGTAGTCACCACCCTTTACTGTATCGTAGAACAGACGGTAAACAGAGTCACCATCATTCTGATAATTCTTAGCTGCATTGATACCACCCTGTGCAGCGATAGAGTGAGCACGACGTGGAGAGTCCTGGATGCAGAAGTTCAAGATATTGAAGCCCATCTCGCCGAGAGAAGCAGCAGCAGAAGCACCTGCCAAACCTGTACCTACAACGATAACGTCGAGCTTTAACTTATTCTTTGGGTTAACCAAACGCTGGTGAGCCTTATAGTTGGTCCACTTCTCAGCAACTGGTCCTTCAGGTATTCTAGAATTTAATGTTTTTGCCATAATCTTTTTTAATACTTAAATGATTACACGAATTATGCGCAGCACAAAGATGGAGCGCAACCGAAAGCGAATGCCAATACAACTACGATGAAGAGGAGAAGCAGGATGGTAGAGTAAATCATACCAATCATCTTCCAACGGCAGAACCAAGTCTTACCGCTCCAACCGAGAGTCTGAATAGCACTCCAGAAACCGTGAGTGAGGTGGAACCAAAGAGCTACCAACCAGATGATGTAGAGAACTACGAACACTGGGTTAGCGAAGGTGTCCTGAATGAATGCGAAGCCGTCTGCTGGGCTGTGACCGAAGCTTGTACCCAAAAGCTCTGCAAACATCATGTTGTACCAGAAATTAAAGAGGTGAAGCAACAAACCGAGAACGATGATGATACCGAGCACCAACATGTTCTGGCTAGCCCACTCTACTTTCTCTGGCTTTGCTGTTACCTCGTAACGCTGGTTACCGCGAGCACGACGGTTCTGTGCTGTCAGGATAAAAGCGTAAACGATGTGACAAACTGCCAAAGCTGCCAAACCCAAAGTTGCAACTACGGCGTACCAGTTAGCACCCAACAATTCGCAAATCATGTTGTAAGCATCTCCTGAGAAGAGAGCAACAACATTCATGCAACCGTGGAATGTCAAGAATAGAATAAGAGCGATACCAGTTACTGACATCACTACCTTTCTACCAATAGATGAATTGATTAACCACATAAATGATTGAAATTTAATTATTTAACTGTTTGAAACTAATTTATATTCCACACTTTTCGTCCCTGCAATACCTATTTTTTGGCATTCTGCAATCCTCATTTCTAGGTATATTTTCGCAAGTCTGCTGCAAAATTACTATATTTTAATGATTTATCAAAGTATTTTTGCTAAAATTTCGATTTTATTTCTTACTTTTGCCGAAAATTAGAAAAAATATAGATTAAACGAAGTATGAAATTCAATTATGACGTGCTCGTTATCGGTGGAGGACATGCCGGATGCGAGGCTGCTGCAGCCTCTGCAAACATGGGTGCCAAAACCTGTTTGATAACGATGGATATGAACAAGATTGGACAGATGAGTTGCAACCCCGCCATCGGTGGTATTGCCAAGGGACAGATTGTGCGGGAAATCGATGCATTGGGCGGACAGATGGGTATCGTAACGGATAAAACCGCCATCCAGTTCCGAATGCTCAACATCGGTAAGGGTCCTGCCGTATGGAGCCCACGTGCCCAGTGCGACAGAGGAAAGTTTATCTGGGAATGGAGAACCATCCTCGACCATACCGACAACCTCGACATCTGGCAAGACCAGGCTGACGAACTGCTCGTTGCTAACGGAGAAGCCATCGGCGTAAAAACCATCTGGGGAGCAGAATTCTATGCCAAGAGCATCATCATCACCGCAGGAACTTTCCTCAACGGTCTGATGCATGTAGGAAGAAAGACGGTAGAAGGCGGAAGATGCGCCGAACCTGCCGTACATAACTTTACGGAGAGTATCACCCGATGGGGCATCACTACTGCCAGAATGAAAACCGGTACTCCGGTCAGAATCGACAAGCGGAGTGTTCATTTCGAAGATATGGAAGAGCAGCCGGGCGACAGCGATTTCCACCAGTTCTCTTATATGGGAGAGCATCGGGTACTGAAACAGTTGCCTTGCTGGACTTGCTACACCAACAAGAAGGTGCACGAAACATTAAAAAGCGGTCTTGCAGACTCTCCTTTATATAATGGTCAGATTCAGAGTACCGGTCCACGTTACTGTCCGAGTATCGAAACCAAGCTCGTTACCTTCCCCGACAAGGATCAGCATCCGCTCTTCCTGGAGCCGGAAGGCGAAGATACGAACGAGATGTATCTGAACGGTTTTTCTTCAAGCATGCCGATGGATATCCAGTTGAATGCACTTCACGAGATTCCGGCATTGAGAGATGCGAAGATTTACAGACCGGGTTACGCCATCGAATACGATTACTTCGACCCTACCCAACTCAAACATTCACTGGAGTCGAAAATCATCAAAGGCCTCTTCTTTGCCGGACAGGTGAACGGAACCACCGGTTATGAAGAAGCAGGAGGTCAGGGAACCGTTGCCGGAATCAACGCAGCTCTGCATTGTGTCGGCGACAAGACTTTCGAGATGAACCGCGATGAGAGTTATATCGGCGTACTCATCGATGATCTCACCACAAAGGGAGTTGACGAACCATACCGTATGTTTACCTCCAGAGCCGAATACCGCATTCTGCTCCGACAGGACGATGCCGATGCCCGACTCACCGAAAAAGCATACGATCTCGGAATTGCCAAGCGCGACCGTTACGACTGGTGGATTGAGAAAAAAGAAGCCATCGGAAGAATCATTGAATTCTGCGCCAACTATCCTATCAAGAAGGATGAGATAAATCCAAAACTAGAGGCGCTCGGCACTACTCCACTTCGCGCTGGCTGCAAGCTCATCGACCTCATCGCTCGTCCGCATCTGAACCTCACGAATCTTTCGGAGATTATTCCGGACCTGAAGGCTGCACTGGAAACACCAGCCAACCGAAAGGAAGAGATAACGGAAGCTGCAGAAATCAAGATGAAGTACAAAGGTTACATCGAACGAGAGCGTCTCATCGCCGATAAGATGCACCGATTGGAGGACATCAAGATAAAGGGCCGTTTCAACTATTCCGAGCTCCACGAAATCTCCACAGAAGGACGCCAGAAACTCGAGCGCATCGACCCGGAAACCTTGGCACAGGCAAGCCGAATTCCGGGTGTATCACCAAGCGACATCAACGTGATGCTTGTATTACTCGGAAGATAAGCCGTTTCACAGCGAGAAACAAAGGAATCTCCAATGTTTCACGTGAAACAGATTATTAGCAAAACATTTGATGCTCAACCGCTTAAGAAAGGTTGCATCAAGTGTTTTGCGGTTAAAGTAAAACTTCAGCAATTTGTAAAACAAAAGCTGATTAAATCAAGCAAAACGCAAAAACAAACGGGCAAAAAGCTCATAAAAAGGAACAAGAAAAAGAACAAAATAAGTATCAATTTAAAGCATAAAAAAGTAATGAACAATCAGCTATTATTAGACAATCTGCGTTGCATTCCAGATTGGCCAATCAAGGGTGTAAACTTCCGCGACGTTTCAACCCTTTTCAAGAATCCTGCATCTTTAAAAGAGATCAGCGATGAGATGTACGAACTCTACAAAGACAAAGGAATCACCAAGATTGTAGGCATCGAATCACGCGGATTCGTGATGTCTTCTGCCCTCGCAATCCGTCTCGGAGCCGGCGTAGTTTTATGCCGCAAACCGGGCAAACTTCCATGCAAAACCGTACAGGAAAGTTATGCTAAGGAATATGGAATCGATACTATCGAAATCCACGAAGATGCCATCAATGAGAACGACATCATACTCCTCCACGACGACCTCCTTGCCACCGGTGGAACCATGAAAGCAGCATGCGACCTGGTAAAGAAATTCCATCCGAAAAAGGTATATGCCAACTTCATCATCGAACTCGTAAACGAGAATTTCGAAGGCAGAAATTCCTTTGATCCAGACGTTGAAGTAACTACTTTATTACAGTTATAAGCAGCAAAAATACTGCAAGAAATACTGCGAGAATGCAGCAAGGAAGCAGTAAAAGACACTAGAGCGTTGCCGTTTCACGTGAAACAGTAACGCTCATTTTCCCTTTAAAAACAAGTAAAAATATGACGAAACAAGAGAATGAGGAGCGCTTGGCAAGGCTTAAAAACATCGTTTTAAGCATGCCAGAGAAGCCAGGAAGCTACCAATATTACGACGAAAATCATACGATTATATATGTGGGAAAGGCGAAAAACCTGAAGAGAAGAGTATCTTCCTACTTCCATAAAGAGGTAGACAGATACAAGACAAAGGTGCTCGTTTCTAAGATTTACGACATCTCTTATACGGTCGTAAACACGGAAGAAGACGCACTTTTGCTTGAAAATAGTCTAATCAAAAAGTATAATCCAAGATATAATGTCCTGCTGAAAGACGGCAAGACATACCCTTCTATATGCGTAACAAACGAGTATTTTCCACGCATTTTCAAGACTCGTCATATTAATAAAAAGGTGGGAACTTTCTTCGGCCCTTATCCTCATATCGGCAGTATGTATGCTGTTTTAGAGGTCATCAAGAAGCTCTACAAGCCGCGAACCTGCAGAATGCCTATCACCAGAGAAGGCGTTGCAGAAGGCAGATACAAGCCGTGTCTGGAGTATCATATCCACAATTGCGGAGCACCCTGCATCAATAAGCAGAGCTATGAGGAATATCAGGAAAACATGCGTCAGGCACGTGAAATTCTGAAGGGAAACACGCGGGAAGTAAGCAAATATCTCTACGATTTAATGATGAAGAATGCCGAACTTCTTCGCTTTGAAATAGCCGAAGAATATAAGAAAAAGTACCAATTACTGGATGAATTTGAGGCAAAAAGCGAGGTGGTAAGCCATACAATTACAGATGTAGATGTCTTCACTATCGTGAATGATGACGCCAACAAGAACGCATTCATCAACTACATTCACGTAAAAAACGGCACCATCAACCAGAGCTTCACCTACGAATACAAGCGCAAACTGGAGGAGAGCGATGAGGAGCTTCTGATTACGGCCATACCGGAAATCAGAGAGCGTTTCCACTCCACATCGAAGGAGATAATCGTGCCTTTCGAGATGGAATGGAAACTGAAAGACGCCAACTTCTTCGTACCTCAGAGAGGTGACAAAAAGCATCTTCTGGAACTGTCGGAAATGAACTGCAAGCAGTATAAATTCGACCGTCTGAAACAGGCTGAAAAGCTCAACCCGGAGCAGAAACAGACCCGATTGATGAAGGAATTACAAGCAAAACTGAAGCTTCCAAAGCTGCCTTATCAGATAGAATGTTTCGATAATTCCAACATATCCGGTACTGATGCCGTGGCAGGATGTATCGTATATAAAGGTATGAAACCATCCAGAAAAGACTACCGTAAATACAACATCAAAACGGTGGAAGGACCTGATGATTACGCATCCATGCAAGAGGTGGTAAGACGCCGGTACAGTCGAATGATAGAGGAAGAAACACCCCTTCCTGACCTCATTATTACCGATGGCGGAAAGGGGCAGATGGACGTAGTAAGAGAGGTTATTGTTGACGAATTACACCTGGATATTCCTATCGCAGGACTTGCCAAGGACGACCGGCACAGAACTAACGAACTTCTCTTCGGATTTCCACCTCAAACCATCGCCCTACCACCCGAGAGTGAGCTGTTCAAGGTTCTGACGCAGATACAGGATGAGGTGCACAGATACGCCATCACCTTCCATCGCGACAAGCGCAGCAAACATGCTCTGCACTCAGAATTAGACGATATCAAAGGCATCGGTCCGAAGGCTAAAGAAGCCCTGCTGAGCAAGTTTAAGAGCGTGAAAAAGATGAAAGAAGCATCCTTGGAACAACTTTCAGAAGTATTAGGCCCTCATAAGGCAGAAATTCTTTCAAAATATTTCGAAGAAAAAGGCGAGAATATGAAATAAAAGTTGTATATTTGCAGTTCAAACTATACTATATATATATATATATTAATAATAAGAAGAAGAACAGAACCGAAGCAAGCATTCCACAAATGCTATTCATAAAGTTCTATGTTCAACATTCAAAGTTCAAAGTAGTAATATGAGAATCGTAATACAGCGTGTCTCTCACGCCTCAGTTACCATCGAAGGAGAGATTAAATCTGCCATCAGACAAGGCTATCTGATCCTTCTTGGAATCGAGGAATGCGACACTTCAGAAGATGTAGACTGGCTGGTCAGAAAGGTAATAGGACTCCGTGTTTTCGACGACGAAAACCATGTTATGAACCGCTCTATCATGGATATAAATGGTGAAATTCTGGTCATCAGTCAGTTCACCCTATTCGCCAGCTATAAGAAAGGAAACCGCCCAAGCTGGCTCAGAGCAGCCAAGCATGAAATCAGCGTTCCACTCTATGAGGAGTTCTGCAAAAAGCTATCCGATGCACTCGGAAAGCCAGTAGGAACAGGCGAATTTGGTGCCGACATGAAGGTAGATTTACTGAACGATGGACCGGTAACCATCATGATGGATACTCACAACAAGGAATAATGCCCTACCCTGAAAGAAAGGCATCTTTCCCCATAAAAGAATTAGGAAGATGACAATAAAAGAAGCACAAGAAGCTGTAGATCAGTGGATTAAAGAATATGGCGTACGCTATTTCAGCGAACTTACCAATATGGCTTGCCTCACAGAAGAAGTGGGCGAACTGGCACGCGTCATTGCCCGAACATACGGCGACCAGAGTTTTAAGAAAGGCGAGAAACCTAACTTGGGCGAAGAGATGGCCGATGTTCTTTGGGTGCTTATCTGCCTGGCAAATCAGACAGGGGTTGACTTGACAGAAGAACTCCAGAAGAGTTTTGACAAGAAGACCAAAAGGGATTCTGAAAGGCATAAAAACAATCCAAAACTATCTGAGCATCAGGAAGATAAAGAACAAGATAACAAGAATTAAAATTGCTATTCATATAAAAACTTAACTTTAATAATTATATAAATAACATTAAGTATGAGCAGTATTAAAGAACAGGTTCTTGCACAGCAGGGACAGTATAAAGAGTCAGACGACAAGTATTTATCAGTTTTGAAGCAGTACAACTGCAACCTCAACGATGAGGAAGTAGCTGCTGCAGTAAAGAAGATTCTCGATGAGAAGGTAGCAGAGAATGAGACCATGGAGGTCAAGAAGTTCCTCTTCGGTAGCATCGAGTTGACTTCTCTCCATACAGAAGATACAGAAGAAAGCATCCTGAAGATGATTGAAAAGGTGAACCAGTTTGCCAAGGATTATCCTCAGCTTCCTCACGTAGCAACCGTATGCACCTACCCTAACTTCGCAGGACTTATCAGCCAGAGTCTGGAGGTTGACGGCGTAGAAATCGCTGTAGTAAGTGGCAATTTCCCATCCTCTCAGACCTTTATCGAGGTAAAGATTGCAGAAACCGCTATGGCTATCAAGGATGGTGCTACAGAGGTGGATATCGTAATGCCTGTTGGCAAGTTCTTCAGCGAAGATTACGAGGGGCTCTGCGATGATATTCAGGAACTCAAGGAGACATGCGGAGAGCATAAGATGAAATGCATTCTGGAGACAGGCGATCTGAAGAATTGCAGCAACATCATGAAGGCTTCTATCCTCGCAATGTACTCAGGTTCTGACTATATCAAAACCTCAACAGGCAAGGAGAAGGTCTCAGCTACCCCTGAGGCAGCATACGTTATGTGCCAGGCTATCAAGGCATATTACGAAAAGACTGGCATTCAGATTGGTTTCAAGCCTGCAGGTGGTATCAATACCGTTCATGATGCCGTAGTTTACTACACCATCGTGAAGGAAGTTTTGGGCGAGAAATGGCTGACCAACCAGTGGTTGCGCCTCGGCACATCACGCCTGACTAACCTCCTCTTGAGCGAAATTCTGGGCAAGGAGATTAAATACTTCTAAAGAAAAGTAACTGATTATCAGTAGAATACAAAAAACAAAGGGTTGATTCTCTCTGAGAACCAACCCTTTTTATATTAAGCTTTTCTTTCAATCACAAAATCCAGGTAAGCCTTCAAGGCATTGTATATATCCTTATCCTCTACATAAGTATCGAGGAAATTCATGGCTTCGGCATGGAAATCCCACATGCGCTTATCCGCATATTCAATACCTCCGTTTTCCTTTGTAAATGCCACTAACTGAGCTATTTCATCAGCCGTCACAGTATGAGCCTTTACCTTTCTGGCAAGCTTCATCATCTCCTCATCACCGGTAGACTTCAAAGCATATATTACAGGCAAAGTCAGTTTTCCTTCAACCATATCATTACCAGTAGGTTTACCTATCTCCTTGGAATCATAATAATCAAAGATATCATCACGGATCTGGAAGATGATACCCAAGTTCTGTCCGAAACGCTTCGCCTCTTCAATCTGCAGTTCTGAAGCATTGGCAGACATCGCTCCGATACCGGCGCAAGCCTCAAAGAGAGCAGCCGTTTTCTGCTTAATCACCTGATAATAAATATCTTCCGATATCTCTTCATTACTGATACTGTTGAGCTGAAGAATCTCACCATTAGACAGGATACGTCCCAACTCAGCAAGATAACGCACGATTTCCTCTGAATGCGAATAAGATACATGAAGCAAGGCGGTGGAAAGAATGAAATCGCCCACAAGCACAGCCACCTTATTATTATAAGTAGCATTCACGCTAGCCTGTCCGCGGCGCTCCCCACTCTCATCAACCACATCATCATGTACCAGCGAAGCGGTATGAAGAAGCTCCAGACCTACAGCAGAATGCTGGGTAACACTGGAAACCTTTCCAAAATTACGTGCCATCAACAAGATGAGTATAGGGCGCATACGTTTTCCAGCGCGCTGACGGATGTGGTCGAGCACCTGGGAAAGGAGGCCATCGCTATGCATAAGAGACTTGTTGAACAAATCTATAAAATCTGCTAATTCTGCCTCTATAGGCAGCTTGATAAGTGATAAATAGTCCATTATATGTGAGTAAATCTACTTAAATTCTGAAATTTGTTACAAAATTAATCAATTCTTCTTGAAATATCGCATTTTTTTAGTAATTTTACACCACAAAAATGAATATTATGGATAAATTGTTCCTTTTAGACGCGTATGCGCTCATTTATAGGTCGTATTACGCCTTTATGAAAGCCCCTCGAATCAATTCGAAGGGACTCAATACTTCGTGTGTAATGGGGTTCTGCAATACCCTCAACGAGATACTTACCAAGGAGAAACCTACCCATATTGCGGTGGCTTTCGACCATGGCAAGACCTTCCGTCATGAGGCTTTCCCTGCATATAAAGCTCAACGAGAAGAGACACCGGAAGACATCAAACTCTCTGTGCCTATCATCAAAAATATCCTGGAGGCATATCATATCCCTATCCTTCAGGTAGATGGTTTCGAGGCGGATGATATCATTGGAACAGTTGCCTTGAAGGCAGGTGAAAAGGGGATGGAAACCTACATGCTCACACCCGATAAGGATTACGCACAACTGGTTCGTAACAATGTTTTCATGTTCCGTCCTCGTCATGGCGGTGGATACGAAAAGTTGGGCGTACAGGAAATTGAAGAGAAATACAGCATCACTTCCCCACTCCAGGTTATCGACCTTCTTGCTCTGATGGGCGACTCAGCTGATAACTTCCCAGGCTGTCCGGGCGTGGGAGAAAAGACAGCCATCAAACTTATCAACGAGTTCGGTAGTGTAGAAGGTCTTATCGAGAACTCTTCTCAAGTGAAAGGCAAGCTCCGCGAAAAAGTGGAGGGTGCAGTAGAAGATATCAGGATGTCAAAGTTCCTGGCAACCATACGAACCGATGTTCCGGTAGAGATCAAGATGGAAGATTTGAAACGGGTAGAGCCAGACAATACAAAACTGGATGAAATCTTCACCGAGTTAGAATTTAAGTCGTTTGCCAACCGAGTTCTTAACAAACCTAAAAAGGTGCAAACAAAGCCTACAGGAGAGCTCGATTTATTTGGCGCACAGCCTGCCGATGGTCAGGAAGAGTCAAAAAACGCGAGTTTTGAGACCATTAAAACGGTCTATCACTCATACAAACTCATTGATACAGAAGAAGATGCAAAGAAACTTCGTGACTATTTATTGACATTCAATATTCTCAGTCTAGACACAGAGACCACATCTACCGCTGCTATTGATGCAGAATTGGTGGGTTTGAGCTTTGCCGTAAAGGAAAAAGAGGCTTTCTACGTAGCAATTCCGGCAAATCGTGAAGAAGCCTTAAAAATCGTAAACATCTTCAAACCTCTCTACGAGAACCCGGAAATCTTGAAAGTGGGACAGAACATCAAATACGATTACGAGGTGTTGATGAACTACGGCATAGAGATTCAGGGCAAGATGTTCGATACGATGCTTGCCCACTATCTCATCCAGCCAGAACTTTATCACAACATGGATTACTTGGCAGAAGTATTCCTCAATTATCAGACCATCCACATCGAAGAACTGATTGGTCCGAAGGGAAAGAACCAGAAGTCGATGCGCGATCTCGCCCCATCAGACATTTACGAATATGCTGCCGAAGATGCCGACATCACCTTGAGATTGAAATATGTGCTCGAACCAAAACTCAAAGAGATAGATTGTGAAGATCTGTTCTGGAATGTAGAAATGCCGCTTGTACCTGTTTTAGCCCACATGGAGATGACGGGAGTATGCATCGACACGGATACCCTGAAGGAAACATCCGAGAAACTCACCAACCGCCTCAATGAGATAGAACATCATATCTATGAGTTGGCAGGCGAATCGTTCAATATCGCTTCCCCACGCCAGGTTGGAGAAATACTCTTCGGAAAGATGAAGATTGTGGAGAAGCCTAAGAAGACGAAGACGGGCCAGTACGTAACAAGCGAAGAAGTTCTTCAGCAGCTGCGCAGCAAGAGTCCAATCATCGATGAGATACTGAACTACAGAGGTTTAAAGAAACTTTTGGGAACCTATATAGATGCCCTTCCAAAGCTTATCAACTCTCGCACCGGTCACATTCATGCCTCTTTCAACCAAGCCATCACAGCCACAGGACGTCTTTCTTCAAGTGATCCAAACCTGCAGAATATTCCTGTACGCGATGACGATGGCAAGGAGATACGCAGATGCTTCATCCCAGAACCAGGCTGCCTGTTCTTCTCTGCCGACTATTCACAGATAGAACTTCGCATCATGGCACACCTGAGCCAGGATCCAAACATGGTAGAAGCATTCCGTGAAGGCTCTGATATTCATGCAGCTACAGCTGCCAAGATTTGGCACGAAGACATCAAAGAAGTAACAGATGCACAGCGCAAGAAGGCAAAAACTGCCAACTTCGGCATCATCTACGGCATCACGACCTTCGGTCTTGCCCAACGCATGAACATCGAAAACCGAGAGGCAAAGCAGATCATAGAAGACTACTTCCGCACCTTCCCTGGTGTTCAGGCTTACATGGAGAAGGCAAAGGAAATGGCAAGAGAGAAAGGCTATGCCGAAACCCTCTTCCACCGCCGTCGCTACCTGCCAGACATCAACAGCAAGAATGGTACTGTAAGAGGATTTGCCGAGCGCAATGCCATCAATGCCCCTATCCAGGGCTCTGAGGCAGACATCATCAAAGTGGCTATGATCCGCATCTTCAACCGATTCAGAGCAGAAGGCATCAGGAGCAAGATGATTATCCAGGTGCATGACGAACTCAATTTCTCCGTATATCCGGAAGAGAAAGAAAAGGTAGAGAAGATTGTGGTAGAAGAGATGCAGAACGCCTACCAGCTCAGTGTGCCTCTGGTTGCTGATGCCGGATGGGGAAACAACTGGCTAGAAGCACATTAGAAAAACCAGAAAGCGGCCGCAGAAACCGCAAGGCAACTTAAATAAAAAGAAGCTCGCAAGATACCAAACAATCATCTTGCGAGCTTTTCTTTTTCGAGATGTTTCACATGAAACAATCAAATCTTCTATCAAAACACCACTAAAAAGACAAATAACTCCTTTATTCACAAGTACATCTAGAAATCTTTGTTTATTTAGATTAAAAAGGATAATAAAAT
>JAJXBQ010000069.1:0-15078 GCA_021640525.1 Segatella copri | reverse complement strand
TATTTGATTATGTGTAGGTTACGAGTTTTAACCTCAAACTTTTATGAATATTTAACTTAGTTTGCGCTTTTCTGCTCAGGATAAGCAAAAAAAGCTCCCTCAGCACAAAGACCGAGGGAGCCGAAATGAAGTCTATTTAAAGCCCTACTTCGTGGGCTCGAGAGAAGATATATAACTTACTTTAAAATCACCTTCTTGCCATTGATGATAACAAGACCCTTGGCAGACTTGCTTACGCGCTTGACGTCGATAGAGTAAACCTTGCCAACCTTAACAGCCTCGCTGACAGTGATAGCCGCAAAAAGTAATTTGTTTCTTAATACTTACACTTTAAAAAAAATAATACTAATATTTACTATCTAACGATTTTATATACGCTATTTCCCTGCTTCACGATATAAATGCCATGACGCATCTCCGTGGCAGAAACCCTGCGGCCATTGAGATCGTAGTATCTCTTCTGTCCATTACGTGACGGGGTGGCTGTGACAGAACTGATACCCGTAGAACTTGCCGGTGTCACGATGAGTTCCTTGGAATCGTAAGAAAGTTCACCCTTCTTGCTGGCATTTACTACCAGCGCATAGGTAGCATCTGTGTCCAGACCTGAGAATGCAAACTCTGTCTTACCATTGGTAGAAACCTTCTGGTAGGCTGCCACCGGTTCGTGAATCAATGCATTGCATCCCAAAAGCACATCATCGATATAGAAAGCACCGGAAGTACGCTGGATGACATTCAGTCTTACTGAATCAGCCAACTCCGGCAAATCATAGCTATAGGTATCTCCCGAAGCCATGTCTGCACCTCCCTGCAAAGTAGCAATCTGCTTCCATTCTCCATTCTGATAAGCCTCTACTGCCAAGGTTGCCTTGGTTGAAGAAGATGACTTGGCGAAGAACTTGACAGAAGATATACGGTGGCCGACAGATGCCATCTTCAGATAGGTATCTATCTTGTTCAGACGGAGGCAAGGTGATTCCTCGCCATAATTGTTCATGCTCAGGTTACCATTGGTTTTCCAAAGCGAAGGCATACCCTCGAGTTCTTTGCTGAAATCATAGCCCTTCTGAGTTGCCTCTGTTGCATAAACCAACTTATGCAGGGTGACCACATAATCATCTGCTGCTTCCATACCTTTCCATGAAGCCGTGAAGCCTGTTTTACCGACTGCGGTAGCCTTTACATCAGTCACATAATACTTGCTGAAAGGTATAGCGGCAGTAGTGAACTGCTGGGTATAGACATCAGAAGAATAAGAGCCACGGTTTGCCTGCAGGGTAATCTCATAAGCTGTTTCAGGACTTAAGCCCTCAACATGAAGAGAAGGCTGTGCTGCTGTATATACCTTATTATTATAGAGCGGCAGAGATTCTTTCTTTCCATTCACCACTGAGCTGATGTTCAGAACATATCGCTTGGCAACCGGCACATCTGTCCATCCTACCACAATACTGCTATTCTGAACCTCAGTAACCTTCACGTCAGGAGTATTCAGTTTCAGATTAAGTCCGCCGAGCATGAGATTGATGATGCCATCCTTCTCCTCGATATCATCCAGAGACATCACCTTGCCACCAGCCCAGGAAGTCAGATTACACTGAGTCACATTCGATGTTCCAGGGAACGGATCTCCCGAACGGGTATTATCGGTAAGCTTGTTATCAGCCTCAACGATATCCACACGCTGATGAGTGCCAGTGATGTTCAACTCATTTTTCTCCCAAGCCTTGGCATCATAATCGATATGCCAGAGCAACATGCCATGGCCCGGAATGAACGCATCCCAGCCCTTCTGCTGGCGGTTCTCCATGATGAAGTATTCCTGATCATTGGTTCCTCCCACAGGCACCATGTATGCCTTGTTGCTGTCGTTCAGGTCAGGCAGGACATTGAGGGTATCTACCCCATTCTTCAACACGGTCAGGTCGAGCCATCCCAGGCAGGCACGCTCGTAGGCAGAGAATGCCGCAGGCGTATTGCCGTTGTTGTTGTAGGAAGCCCTATCCATGGTATCGAAGGAACCAGGGGTAAAGGTTGCCATACCATAATATATATCATAATGATCGGCAAGACCCAGCACATGACCGAATTCATGTACAAAGGTACCGATGCCCGCAGGCTGAGGTGTGATGATGGTACCATTGATTTCGTTACTGCAGGTATAGTTTCCCACCTCGATGCCATCCAACTTCAGCGACTTCTGGGTAACCCCAGCTTCCTTGGCGATATCAGCATAATAGGCAGAATGTGGCCAGATGGCATTGCCATCACCCGAATCAGCCTCACCCTTTCCGGCATAGAAGAAATAGATATTGTCGATGAAGCCATCCTGGTTGTGATCATACTGAGAAAAATCCACCAATGGGTCGGCAAGAGTACAAGCCTCTCTCACGAACTCCTCCAGGGCTACCGGATTATCCGTAGAAGAACCCTTGTTGGCTCCATAATAAGAATACTTCTTTGGCAATGTTACAGGACCGATGACATCAAACTGAGGTTGGAATTTGCCATTGGAGCTGTTCACATAGAAATCTCTCGCACTTCCGTTGGCACCATTGCTATAAGTAAAACCCGGTTCATTGAGCATACTGTTGAAGAACTGATGCGCATCGCTACCCACGGTAGAGAACTTCGTATCAGCAAACTGCACCAAGATGACCAATGAATGAACTTCGCCTGTGGTAGGGAAATTATTTAATTTTTCTTCCTGCGGATTGCTGCTGGAACGGGAGACCAGCGATGAAACCGCTGAGAGCGGGGACGCAGAATTGATGCCGTTTTTTAGAGAAGCATTTCTGCGAGCCGAGAAGACTTGCTGCAACTGCTGCAGACGGGCACGCTTGAAAGATTCCAAGATGGCAGACTTGTCCTGGCTTTCGATGAACTTCTTGACCTGAGCACTTCTGTCAGAAGCCTCTGTAGCCTTGATGCCGCTAGCCTGCACCTCACCATTCTTCCAGTCGGCATACTCGTAGTTTCGCAGCTGGGCATTGAACACGAGCGGAATACCGTCGGAAGTCATCACATAATGGCCATGCTCATCACCATGCATCTGGATGGTGATCCAGGAGCCATCAGCCTGCTTCACCTTCAAAGGTTTCGGATAAGCAGGAATAGCAAAGGTGGCCTGCACAAAGCAGACCACCAATAAACTGAATATGATTAATTTTTTCATACTTACTTGATAACAAACTTGGCTGTAGCCTTATGACCAGCCTTATCAGTTGCCTTTACGATGTAGAGACCAGAGGTCAAACCTGCTGTGCTGAAAGCAGCACCAGAAGTCTTGCCTACGAGCTTGCCGTTTACGCTGTAAACATAGATAGCGTCAGCACCCTCGGCAGAAATCTGAGCGTCAGCTGCCTTGATAACCAAAGCCGCAGCATCCTCTACGTTCTCGATACCGCTTACATAGTTCTTGAGAACTGTTACATTGATTGTAGCAGAGAACTCACCGAAGCTAACGGTAACCTCACCGATACCCATCTTCGTACCCTTGATAACCAGGTCGATGCTGTTGCCATGAGCCTCACCAAGAGTAGCAGTAGCATTACCAGTAGCAGAAACTTCCAGGTCAGACTCCAGGTCTGCGTTCTCCATACCATATACAGAAACCTGAACTACAACAGCGCCCTTATCGTCAGTACCTACAGTTACATCATCTGCGCTAACAGCGAGAGCCTTTGCGATATTGTTGAAGTAAAGAGTAGGAACCTTGCTTCCGTCCTCCTTCCAAGGCTCAGCGAGAGTGCTTCCGTAAGCATACTCCAAACCTGCGAAGAAGTCCTTGTTCATTTCCTTGGCTGCCTTGAAGGCACCCTCAACGCTGGCAGCATCAGTGTTGCCCACATTGTTGGCAGTATAGTTGTTAGAAAAGCGAGTCTCTGTCTTAGGAGTCTCACCCGCAGCATAGTCCTCATCAGCGATAGTTCTACCGGCAATCTGATGAGTAGTAGCAGGGTTGCTTACCTCTTCACCATTCTCGAAAGCCTTGATAGAGCCGTCGAAGACGCAGTTCTTTACATAACCGGCACCACCATTCCAGGCGCTCTCCATCACACCAACGATACCACCTGCAGCATATCCGTTCCAGGCAGACTTGCTGGTTGCTACGATATCAGCATGGCTGATCACATTAGAGATACCGTTGAAGAAATTATCACCGATGAAACCACCTACAGTATTCTCTGCAGTCAACTTACCGCGAACCTCGCAGTTGGAGAACGCACACTTATCCTGAACAGAACCTGCAATACCAACGATACCACCCAGATTGCTCTTGGCTGTGGCATTTACATTTGCATAGCATGCATTTACGCCAGAACTTGTACGAGTCTGACCAACGATACCACCCACATTCTCTGAGTTAGGCAAAGAGATTTCACCCTGGAAAGAACTGTTGGCAATATTGGTATAGAGATTAGCGCAACCTACGAGACCACCCGCAGCAGAAACCATTGCATCCTCGCCGGCAATCTTGGAACCATAAACAAATACACTATCCACATTGGCACCCTTAGCCTTGCTATCAGTAGAATAGCTGGTCTCACCAGCCAACACACCTATATACTGGTTGGTATTGGTTACATCAACAGTAGGGTTCACGAAAATCAAGTTCTTGGCAACACCATTGATATCGAGTGAGCCAAACAAACCTACATGACCTTCTGTAGTTCTGATACCGAGGTTATATACAGTATGGCCATCACCATCCAAAGAACCAGTAAAGCTCTTGATAGGAGTCCACCACTGTGCAGCCTTCGCCATATCGATGTCAGCCACCAGCTTGTAGCTCTTGGTTGGCTCCAGAGCCATCTGCTGGAAGTCACCCGTAGTAGAAATCAGGTATGGATCCTCTACAGTACCCTTACCACCCTGCTCAAACTTGGTGAAAGGAAGGTCGTAGAAGCTCATGTCATACTTGTTGTTCTTAGTATCGCTGAACACAACGAACATCTGGTACTTGCCCAATTCGTTCATCACAGGGAAACCTGCCTGTGAGATAGAATGAGTATCATCACCACGCCATGACTTCAGGACGGTGCCGTCAACCTTGGCAACCTCCAAGACGTTGTCGAGCTTGTTGCTACCATCCTCGCGGCGCTTCTTGGCAAGGTATACATATTCCATATCATCATCTGTGTTGAAGAGATATGGGTTGAGTGATGTGCTGTTGAGCAATGGGGTGAAGAGCTCAGCCTTTGTACCCAGGTTAAGTCTGTCTACGTGATCGATAGTGCAATCAGGGTTCACCCAAGCGATAGGAGCCAGAACCTCACCAGCCTCGCTACCCTCTGCATTTGCCAAAGCGATGACATACTGATAGCCCTGCGCATTGGCAGAAGTTGGGTAACGGTCGAAGTTAGATGAGATGTTGTTACCGTCGATGTTCTGTGGCAACACACCTGCCTTCTTGCAGGAAGGAACATCTACCAGCTGAATCTGCTGGCCAGCACTCTCGCCTGTACCCAGGGTCTGCAGGAACCACATCTGGTCTGACTTGCCATGGATGGTGTTCAGCAAAGCCCACTGGTTGCTTGTCACCTTGTCGCAGATATCCTTCAACTTACCATGCTCTGAATCGTAAACGGCGAATGAAGCCAGGTCGGCATCCAGAGAAGGAGTATAGTCGAGAAGCTCTACCACGTAGTTCAATTTGCCGTTGTTGCTGAAGTAGCCCTCAGACAAGTCGTTGTTGCCGAAGAGACCGAAGGCAGCAGAACGGTAAGGAACACCCTCAGGAGCATTGATGGAAACACGGAGGCTATCCACCTGCTTGTAGTTCTTGTTCAAAGTTTTCAACACCAGGAAGTTGTCTGGATTCTGTACGATATCCTGGTTACCATCACCAGCATCGGTATCGGTATATGGCTTCTCATACTGTGCCAGAACATAGTAAGGAGTGCCATCCACGTTCATACAGTTGAAGCAGGAACCCTGCAGATAGCTGATTCGGTTATCGATGTTGAAGCTGAAGGTATGCTCCACGTACCACTTGTCCTGTCCCGAGGCAGGAGGAGCGATGACATCGATGTTATACAGGCTGTCAGACTCGTGAGTCATGATCAGGCGCTGGTAGCTATTCCAGCCCTTAGATGCATCGAATACCAGACCGGTACCCTCCATCTCGAACTTGATTTCACCGGTATTGACATCGTAGGCACGAGTCAAATACTTGTTTTCGCCGTTGAAGGCATCGTGGAACTCCACCAGGATTTCGTTAGACTTCCCGTCCTTATCGAAAAGTTTCTTGGTAACAGGACCGTATGGAGTGATGTTTTGTACATGCTTCCATCCTTCAGGAACCTTGACGCTGAAAGAGCCCACTTGCTTGTGGTTGTTATCGAACAGCGTGATTTCTGAAGACTCATGGAAGTGAGCAGTATAATACTCGCTAAATACTGAGTCTCTAGAAACGATGCTCTGGGTGAAATACCAGTTGCCGCCGTCAGAACCGGTAACCCATCCGTAAGCCTCACCCGAAGCCGAATTGGTAGGAGTATCGCCTACGCGTGTAGGAGCATTGCTGATATTGGCAAAGCCAGCCTGGCGCATCTGGTAAGCACTGTTGCTGCGATCCACCATACCTGGCACAGAAACCAGGCGATGGATATCAGCATTCTTAAACTTCTTGGCAAACGATGCCTTGCTGGAGGCCATCGCTGCTGTGCCGCTTGCTCCCAGGAGCAAAGAGAGGCAAAGTGTAGATAATAATCTCATGATTACTTATTTTATCAAGTTTATTTTATGATAGATGATTTGCGATACGACTGCCATACTGCAAGCTTGGCTGCCATGCTGCTGGCAGATGGTCCCATCTGTCGGGCCAAGGCTGGAGCCTGACGCTTCGCAGAAGATGCATCACCGCCCTTTGGTATATCCATGAGGAATGGCTGTACCATCCAACCCTGATCGAGCACGTAGTTAGACTTGGAAGGACTCTTCGCCTTGAACACCTGCAGAATCATAGCCAGGAAGTTACCCGACTGGTTTTTGATATTATAGGCTGTACCGCCAAAGAATCCGTAAGTGCCATACTGCTTACTATACTTGAATGTGGCAGAAATAACTCCAGACTCTGAGCCCATGTAGTAAGCGCCATCCTCGTCGAGGAAGGTATCGTAGATAAAGTACTTACCCACCTTACCCAGGCACTGGCTGCTGCGGGTCTCCACGCTACCTGTTTTCTCATTCACAGTGATTGGGAATACCAGTCCCATTTCAGGAATAGAAAGCTCGGTGCGGCTCAATGTAGCATGCACGGTCTGCTGCTCCAGCTTGTCATCCTCGTTGAAATCGTAGTAAGAATAAACATACTCGCCGGCAATATCCTTGTCGAAATCAAACTGCTTCACCACGAAAGAGTCGGTAACGGCTGCCACCTGATACTTGATATAGTCGGCACGCAGATGACCTGTAGTATTCTCACTGAGCGATACCTTCAATTCCTTGCTCACGGTATCAACCGAAGCCTTTGCCCACTCAGGAGCATAGATAACCTTCACATCAGCGTTGGAATTGTATGCCTTCACGAACTCCGTAGCCTCGTCGCTGCTGAAAATCATATCAGCCTTGTTCATCTCGAGCACCAGGCCATACTGAGAAACATTGATTACCACAGAGTCAGCCTCTGTCTTCTTGATAACCAGCTTGGCGTTGCGCGACTGGCGTGAGTCGTTGGCAAGAGCCGCCAACTTCACGGTGCTGCCCTCGATGCTGGCGCTGAGCCATGAAGGTTCGTCGGTGTAAGCCTTGGCAGGAGTACAGTCCACGGTTACTTCACCTTCGCTGGCATTAGGTCCGAGCGAAGTCTGGGCAGAAAGCACGTTGATAGTGCTCTCGGCCACAGCCTGATAATCGCTGTCACTGCTGCATGAGGCCATCAGCCCCATGGCAGCCATACCTATTATATATATAGATTTCTTCATCTTACTTGATTATTTGTTTGGAGTCAAATTAGAAAGATAATACCATTCGATGACAAACACGTACTGGTTGTTCTCCTTGATAGGCTCTCCTTTTGCGGTACAAGCCAGGGCAACGAATGTATCAGAAGCATAGCCCTCAGAAGCCAGTGTGCCATCGTCCTCGAAGTCACCTTCCTGAGATACGCCGTGCCATACCACATTCATACCACCCTTTCCGAGCAATGTTCCCTTATTCAGGTCTGCATTCATCAGTCTGAGGGCTGGATATTTACCGCTAGGATCTTCAATCAACTGAGATGGCAGGTTAAGATTACCCGTCTCCGGGTCGAAATCCAATCCTATATTATAAGTATATCCACCTGTGGTGAATGTACCCTTCAGCATGTTCTCCTCATCTTCTACCTTAGAGATGGTTATATCGCAGGAACCCTGCATGGCTGAGAGGATCCATTTGCCTACCCAGGTATCGATGCTTGGAGCATAAGTTTTCAAGGTAAGAGCCTCGTTGTCTTTTGCAGACAACACGCCAGTCGGACTGACCAGGAAGTCCTGTACCTCGTTGCCATCCAGAACCACTGGCTCATTTACGGCATGGATACCGGTAGGAGTAACATAGAAAGGCTGCTCTACCATCTGTCCGTCGGCAGTGCGCGAAAGAATGCGGCGTGTGGCGGAGTTAATCTCCACCATCTTGCTGGCATCCGAAGAATTGCCCACGCTGTAGTTCACGCCCAGGCGCTTCTGCACGTCGGCGATGCTGTCCAGATAGGAAGTCCAGTCTACGCCGTCAGCCATGCGGGTGAATACCATCTCGTTCTCCCACTTCTTACCTTTTACGAAGATGCTGTCTTCTGTAAGTTTGGTAATCACAAACTCCCAGTCGCCCTGCTCACCTTCTATATTGCCGTATGTAGGCTCTCCCAAGAAGTGGAAGATGTCGTTATAGGTGTTGAACGAGAGCACAGGGCCCATGCTGCGGTCAACGGTATAACTGGATGTGGCGCGTTCTGTAGGCGCAGCAACGGCTGTATCACCAGCCACGGTCACCTTGCCATTGGCAAACTTCATGAGGAAGGTGTAGCCGCCACCGGTCATTCCCTTGCCTGTGAAATAATGAAGCTGCCATCCGTTCTCAGAAGATTCCAGAAGCTTCTGAGTGTTCTCTACAGTGCTCTCGATGCGGTTGGCAGCCGAGTCGTCGAAGAATTCCTTGTCATCGTGCAGACACGATTGCAAGCTCATGCTGCCCAACAAGCAAACGATAGCTATAAATATATGTTTCATAAATCTATTCTATTTTAAATGTTCCAAATCCAAAGAACTCAACTCATTACCTCTACGCAGGATGGCTGCACGCAATACATCGATATCCACGTCCCATGAATCCTGCATGTAGTTTCTTACGATGTTAAGCTTCTGGTTCAATGCAGCTACGGCCTCGTCGCCACCATTCTTCCGGGCATCGTCGAGGATAGCCTGCCACTGATCAGGAGTATAAGTGATATAGGTTGACAGCATCTCGGCAAAGTCCTCCAGACCCTCTGACATGGCGTATGGAGTAACAAAGCCCTTGCCATGAGCCACAGAATCTGCAGTCTGATACCAGTTACCACTCACGTAGCCCGACTCGGTAATCTTATTATAAGATGTGTCGTAAGGCTTCTTCTGGTTCAGAATGTGGGTGAACTCGTGGTGCATGGTGTGGAAGTAATACTGAGTCATCGATGCATAGCTCTCAAGCATGGCATCGGTCAGACTGTTCACCATATAGAGTGTAACCTTCAAGCCGCCCTCGGCAGTACCCAGAACTATGGTTCCGTTGCTGTTGTAGGCTGAGCTACCAATCAGGTGGATAACTCTTGGCACATTGTGCTTCACGAAATCAGGTCCCAGCACCTCGGCGTATGAATCGAGCCAGAGATACTTGATGATGATAGCCAACTTAGCTGACTTTGCCGAGTCGGCTGGTGTCAGGGTATACTTATAATCAGACTCGATGTCCTCCATCTTATACTTGAAATCGATGTTGTAAGGACTGGTGTAGTTCTTCTGCAACCACATGTCCAACTGGTCTCTCTCTGGAGAGGTAACAGGGAAGATGGTTGGTCCGTCCGGGTCATTGTCTGAGCAGGACACGAAGCCCAAAACCATCACCAATGCCAACATCAACATATATATATTATGTTTCATTTCTTACTATTACTTTATGTTTTTTACTTATTGCGAGGGTTTGGTGTAACACCCGCTGTGATTACATCCTGTGGCAACTGGATGGCAAGACGTGGGTCACGGGCCTCCATGGTGTCGGTGATGCCTGTAATCTTATAGTTGCTCTTCACATCACGGCGGTAGATGGTGATGCCGTAGCGTTTTACATCCTGCATGCGCAAGCCCTCGTGAACAGTCATGATTCGACGGAGGTGAAGGATGCACTGCAGCATAGGCTCCTCTGTATCCTTGTCGATGGCGAAGGCGGTGTGGAATGCCTTGCGTGGAGTTGGCTTCTCAGGAGTGTAATAAGCGGTAACTGCATCGCTGTAGAACTTCTTCACGTCATCCAGGGTAAGCTGTACGCCCGTCTTTGAGAAGGCAGCCAACTCGGTGTTCAAATCGTTCAGAGCCTCTGCATAATGACCGAGCAATGCCTGTGCCTCTGCTCTTACGAGCAGGGTCTCATCGGCAGTAAACTCTGCAAACACAGCGTGAGGAGTACCGATACCTGCCTGGATATCACTATACTCGAAATCGTAAGGAATCTTACGTACGATATACTTTGAAAGAGATGCATTAGAGAACACGGTGTAGTTGAACACCTTGTCGCTAGTGCCCCAAGGACCATCAGACTGTACGGTCTCCTTGGTTGCTACGATGGCGCTGTGTGCATACTTGTCGCCATACTGATATGGACCGCCGATGGCTCCCCATTCAGAAGCAACCACCTGCAGCAGCAGGTTTGCCTTCACTGAAGAACCGATGTAGGCATTAGGCTGAATCTGCTTGTTGGCAGAAAGAGCACCCCATGCAGACCAGTCTCTCAACATACTCTTGGCGTTGCTGCCCAACACCTTGTTGGCATACTCCACAGCCTTGTCATACTTCTGATAATAGAGGTAGAAACGGGCTGCGAAGGCGGCAGCAGAAGTAGATGTGAAGTGGAACTTAGGCTTGTCGTAGGTAGAACCTACCAGCTTCAAGCCTTCCTGCAAGTCCTTGTCAATCTTGGCATAAAGCTCGGCAAGGGTACCACGGTCGTACTTCACGTGTACATTGGTCTCAGCCACCTCTGGGTAAGGAAGACCCAGGTCTGTGGCAGCAGTGGTCTCGTCGTAAGCCATGCAGAATACGTTGGCCAGCTGGAACATGGCATAGGCACGGCACAGGAGCGCCTCGCCCTTCTGTGCAGAATAAGAGCTCTGGTCTGCCTGACTGTTGATGTGCTCCAGTGCGATATTGGCTGTGGTAACGGCATCATAGTAGGTTGACCAGTAAGTAGAAGGAGCCTCATAATCACTGGTTTCTGTAATGTCGTCCCATTCGTATGCCTGCTGCTGGAAACGACTGGCAGCATCCCAACCGGTATTCAGGTTACAATCGGTATTGTCAGAATACATCTCCAGCAGATAGGCTGGATGTACCTGTGGGTAAGCATTAACCAGGAGCTTGGACACATCGGTAGGGCTCTGCAGGTCCAGACGACTATCTGGCAGTTTGTCCAGATAATCGTTGCAGGAAGTCATGCCAGCCGACAATGCCAACGCTACAATGGCGATATATAATTTCTTTATTTTCATTTTTATTTTCTACAATAATTAAAGTCCAAGTTTCAATGTAAGAGTAAACTGCTTTGGCATTGGCGAAGCCACACCACCCGCATTCATGAACTCAGGATCCTGACCGTTCAGCTTCTTGTCTGCATAGAGCAGCATGAGGTTGGTGGCCTGAAGCTTCAATGAGATGTTGTTCACCGGTGATTTTTCAAACCAGCGGTGTGGGAAGTCGTATGCCAGTGAAATCTCCTTCAGGCGGATGAAGTCACCCTTGGCTGTGCGCACAGATGTATAGTTGTAAGCATTGTAGGCAGTGCTCAGCAATGTATGGTTCTGCTCATACTCATAACGGCTCAATACACCAGGCACATTGGTAACATTCTCATCACCAGGCTGCATCCAGCGGTTCTTGAAGTCGTGGGTCATAGATGTCAAGTCGTTATACTTGGCACTGAAAACCGGGTCAAGACGCACCACGTTGCCGAAGGCGTATGTAAGGAACAGGTTCAGATGGAAACCCTTATAGTTAAAGGTGTTACCCAGGGAACCATTGTAGATAGGGTCTGTTGAACCCTCATAAATCAGATAGTCTGTATTGTCACGCCCCTGGAAGTTGATGTCACCCACGGTAGCCTGACCCTTCTCGTTGATGCATACAGGATAGCCCTTCTCGTTGATGCCCACGAATGGGATGGAGAACAAGGCGCGGGCTGGATAACCCTGCTTGGCGAAACCGTTACCCTGAACCAGGTCGATAACGCGACCCCGATTGTAGAGTTCGGTAATCTCCGTGCGGTTGTGAGAGTAGATCAGACTGGTCTGCCAGCTGAAATCATTGGTCTTCACGTTGGTAGAAGAGATGCTCAACTCCTCACCCCATGACTTCATGGAACCCACATTGGCATAAACGGTGCCATAGAGCTGGGTAACAGTAGGAGCAATCTCATCGAAGTTGCGACGCTGATATACATCGAATGTCACGTTCAGGCGGTTGTTGAAGAAACCTGCATCCACACCGAAGTTGAACTCGTGCTTCTTCTCGTAAGTAATATCATTGTTACCGAGTGCTGCCACAACAAATCCCAACTCCTTGTCGGTAGTTGTAGGACGGTAAGGGGTGTTCATAGAGAGCTTGGTGAGCACATTGCAGTAAGCTGCATCTGGAGGAGTACCTGTCAAACTGTAAGACACACGGAAGGTGAGGCTTGACAGTGGCTTGAGCTTAGGGAAGAAGCTCTCCTCATGTACGTTCCATGCACCAGATACGTTCCATGTAGGCATCCAGCGTGCCTTGGTGGTACGCCCCATCTGGTTAGAACCCTCATAGCGGACTGTTCCGTTCACAACATACTTTCCGTTGAAGGAATAGGTGGCATTGGCATAGAATGCCGCACTGCGTGAATCGGTGTTGCGCAGGCTGTAGTAGTTGGAGTTCTCCTGATCCAGCTTCTTGAAGTAGAGATACTCGAAGTAAGCTGTCTCGCCGCGGTAGTTCATACCCCAGCCGTTAAACCAACTGCGGTTACGGCTGATGCCGGTAGTTTCAAGACCACCAAAGAGGTTGACGATGTGCTTCTGCGCAAAAGTATGGTTGTAGTTGGCTGTGACACGGAAGTCATAGTCCAACATACGGTTTTCTGTACGCTGATAGATACCACCCTGTTTCAATACTGATACTGGCAAGGCATAGAGGTCGTCCTTGTCAGTGAAGAGCAGCTTGTTGGCATCACGTATCAGCGAGTTGTCCATGGCGCGGTAAGCCAACGCCTGGTTAGAATCCTCCAGGATGTTGTGCTCCTGCGAAGAAGTGCTATACTTGATGGCACCCAGTGTAGAGAGTTCAAGATCCTTGAAAGGCTTCCACTTCAACTCCAGCTGGAACTTGGCATCAGCCACGTTCAGGTCGATGTAGTTGCTCTCCAGCTCATGCAGAATGTTGAATGCAGCATAGTTGGCATGATAATATGTATAAGGATCGAGCGCGCGCGATGTGTTCAGCGCATAAGAGTATGGGTTGATATCGAAGTCACGCTTCACCTGACCTGATACCACGTCCACATCCTGTCCCAGAGTACCTGGTGCTCTCTGCTTACGGTAAGAACCGCCACCAATCAAGTTGACAGAGAGATTATCAAGAATATGATGAGTCATATTCATGCTCACGGTATAACGGTTCACCTTGCTGTCCTTGTACCATCCTGGGTCAACCATAGCAGAAAGTGAAGCATAATAGTTACTCTTCTCGGTACCACCGCTCAAGCTTACAGAGTGGTTCTGCATGATGGCAGAAGAGAAAAGCTGCTTGAACCAGTTGGTATTGCGATACTCAGCCTGCTGGAGATAAGCATTCTGAGACTCCTGATTGTTGGCAAGTCCGAACATACCAGAAGTACTGTTGTAGGTATTGATGAGCTCATACATCTTTCCATATACACCATAGTCGCTACCATTGAGAATATCAGAAAGATTGAGCCATCCCTTATCCCTCAACTCCTTGTAGATGGCCATCTGGTCCTGAGAGTTGAGAATATCAAAATTGTCATAAGATGGAATCAGACGGGTAGTAAACTCACCGGTATAGTTCAGATGAGCCTGTCCCTGCTTACCCTTCTTGGTAGTAACGACGATGACACCTGCCATCGCACGTGCACCATAAATAGAGGTAGCAGAACCATCCTTCAGAATCTGGAAACTCTCGATATCATCAGAGTTCAAGCCTGCGATGGCAGAAGAAATCAGAGTCTCCGGGTCACCGGAAGCCAAATCATCTGCGCTCACATCGGATACATCCTCCATGATAACGCCATCCACTACCCAAAGAGGTTTTGAAGAACCATAGATTGATGTTGCACCACGCACACGAATCTTCGGAGCAGAACCAAAGGTACCACTCACGTTCTGCACAGACACACCGGCAGCACGGCCTTCCAAAGAACGGCTGATGTCGGCAACACCATTCAATTTTGCTTCCTCGGCATTTACACGGTCAGTAGCACCGGTAAATAAGCGTCGGTCTGTTTTCTGCAAACCAGTCACAACCACTTCCTGCAACTGCGCTTCAGGACGAAGCACCACCTTCATGTTGGCAGTAGCAGCCAATGTCTGACTTTTCATTCCCACGTAGCTAAACACGAGTTTAGTTCCGTTAGGAACATTCAGTTTAAATTTACCGTCAATATCCGTGACTGTACCCTTAGTGGCTGCCCCCCCCAGAAATTAAAACAGAGGCACCAATAATCGGTTCATTGTCATCCGCAGATATTACGGTTCCAGATACGTCAATCTGGGCAAACGCAACTCCGATGCTCATCAAGAGACAAACAAAGAAGAGCGAGAGTCTTTTTTCCATAATTTCTCGTCTTATTTTAAAATTATTATGT
>JAJXBQ010000068.1:0-15080 GCA_021640525.1 Segatella copri | reverse complement strand
CAATAATAAAATAACAAATATCAAGATGAAAATTTCATTTGAAAATCCTGACAAGATTAATGGTCTTTTGACCCTCGTTGTCGAAGAGGAAGATTACAAGAATGATGTCGAGAAGACATTGAAAGATTATCGTAAGAAGGCTAATGTTCCAGGTTTCCGTCCTGGTCAGGCTCCTATGGGTATGATTAAACGTCAGTTCGGTCCATCTGTAAAAATGGAAGCTATCAACAAGCTCGTTGGTCAGCAGATTTACAAGTATGTACAGGACAACAATATCCAGATGCTCGGTGAGCCTCTCCCATCAGAGAAACAGGAGCCAGCTGACTTGGAGAATGGTACTTCTTTCACATTTATGTTTGATATCGCTGTTGCTCCAGAGTTCAAGGTAACTCTCAATGGTCGCGACAAGGTTGATTATTATAACATCACAGTTGATGATAAGATTCTCGATCAGCAGATTGATATGTACGCTCAGCGTGCAGGTAGCTATGAGAAGGCTGAGAAGTACGAGGAGAATGACCTTTTGAAGGGTGACTTGCGTGAGCTTGATGAAAATGGCAATACCAAGGAAGGTGGTATCACTGTAGAGGGTGCTATCCTGATGCCTAGCTACATCAAGGTTGACGAGCAGAAGAATCTCTTCAACGATGCTAAGCTTGGTGATGTAATCACATTCAACCCTAAGAAGGCTTATCCAGAGAACGATACTGAGGTTTCTTCACTCCTGAAGATTGAGCGTGAAGCTGTTAAGGACTTGGAGTCAGAGTTCAGCTTCCAGGTTACAGAAATCCAGCGTTTCAAGAAGCATGAAATCAACGAAGAGCTCTTTAAGCAGGTTCTCGGTGAGGATACTGACGTGAAGGACGAGGCTGCTTTCCGTGCTAAGATTGCAGAGGGCTTGCAGACACAGCTCGTTAACGATTCTGATTATAAGTTCATTCTCGACGTTCGTGAGCACTGCGAGAAGAAGGTAGGTGAATTGCAGTTCCCAGATGCACTCTTGAAGCGTATCATGTTGGCTAACAACAAGGATAAGGGCGAGGAGTTCGTAGAGAAGAACTATGCTGAGAGCATCAAGGAGTTGACATGGCATCTTATCAAGGAGCAGCTCATCAAGGCTCAGGATATCAAGGTTGATGATAATGACCTGATGGAGACAGCTAAGGAGGCAGCTCGTGCTCAGTTCGCTCAGTATGGTATGAACAACATTCCTGAGGAGTACATTGAGAACTATGCTAAGGAAATCCTCAAGAAGGGTGACGCTACAGATGCACTTGTAGATCGCTCTATCGACCGTAAGTTGGCTGCAGCTCTGAAAACAGCTGTAAAACTCAACGAAAAGGAGATTTCTGTAGAAGATTTCAACAAGATGATGCAGGAATAACATTTTTTTGAAAAAAAACTTCAAATAAATACGAGGTTATCGACTTTTTTTATTATCTTTGTTCCACCGAACGAGAAATAAGGGTCGATAACCTCTTTTTTCGTATGGTTTAAGACGTAAAATACTATATAGATATGAACGATTTTAGAAAATATGCAACCAAGCATCTTGGTATGAATGGTATGGTGCTTGATGATGTTATTAAGGCACAGGCTCAGTATATGAACCCTTACATCTTGGAGGAGCGTCAGTTGAACGTTACTCAGATGGATGTATTCTCTCGCTTAATGATGGACCGTATCATCTTCCTGGGTACACAGATTGATGACTACACCGCAAATACATTGCAGGCGCAATTGCTGTATCTGGATTCAGTAGATAGTGGCAAAGATATTTCTATCTATTTGAATAGTCCTGGTGGTAGCGTTACTGCCGGTTTGGGTATTTATGATACCATGCAGTTTATCTCTAGCGATGTAGCTACTATCTGTACAGGTATGGCTGCTTCTATGGCTGCCGTGCTGCTCGTTTCTGGTCAGGAGGGTAAGCGTTCTGCTTTGCCTCATAGCCGTGTCATGATTCACCAGCCATTAGGAGGCGTTCAGGGTCAGGCTTCTGATATTGAGATTGAGGCTCGCGAAATCTTGAAGATGAAGAAGGAATTGTATACTATCATTTCAGACCATTCTCATACTCCTTATGATAAGGTTTATGCTGATAGCGACCGTAACTATTGGATGACAGCTGAAGAAGCCAAGGAATATGGAATGATAGATAATGTGTTGGTTCGTAAATAACGAATTGTTTTAAGTAAATATGCGTATATATAATAAGGTGCGCAAGAAGAGATAATAATTATAATATGCCAAAGAAAGTATGTAGCTTCTGTGGAAGATCAGAAAATGAAGTCAGATTACTCATCACGGGTATCAATGGCTTCATTTGCGAAGATTGTGCTAAGCAGGCTTATGAAATTATACAGTCTACAGGGGTCTTAGCTCCTAAAGCTGGGGAGGGTAAGTTTGTTCTCAAAGAGGTGCCAAAGCCTGTAGAGATCAAAAAATACCTGGATGAATATATCATCGGTCAGGATCAGGCTAAGCGCAATTTGGCTGTCGCTGTATATAACCACTACAAGCGTTTGCAGCAGCCAAAGGATGAAGATGGTGTAGAAATCGAAAAGAGTAATATCATCATGGTTGGTAGTACCGGTACAGGTAAAACCTTGTTGGCGCGTACAATAGCTAAGATGTTGGATGTTCCTTTCACCATTGTTGATGCCACTGTATTTACTGAAGCAGGTTATGTGGGTGAAGACGTTGAAAGCATCTTGTCGCGTCTGTTGCAGGTTGCTGATTATGATGTGGCTGCAGCAGAAAGGGGCATTGTGTTCATTGATGAGATTGATAAGATAGCCCGCAAGAGCGATAATCCTTCTATCACGCGTGATGTGAGTGGCGAAGGTGTACAGCAGGGATTGTTGAAACTCTTGGAAGGTACCATGGTTAATGTTCCGCCTAAGGGTGGACGCAAGCATCCTGATCAGGATTATATCCATGTAGATACCAAGAATATCCTGTTTATCTGTGGTGGTGCTTTTGACGGTATTGAGCGTAAAATAGCTCAGCGTATGAATACGCACGTAGTAGGCTATAATTCGGTTCAGAATGTAGCTAAGATAGATAAGAAGGATTTGATGCAGTATATCCTTCCACAGGATTTGAAGTCTTTTGGCTTGATACCTGAAATTATCGGCCGTTTGCCTGTGCTTACTTATCTCAATCCGTTGGATAGGGAGGCTTTGCGCAAAATCTTGGTTGAACCTAAGAATTCAATTGTCAAGCAGTATCAGAAATTGTTTGAGATGGATGGCATCAAGTTGAAGTTTGATGAGGAAGCACTCGATTATATCGTAGATAAGGCGGTAGAGTATAAATTGGGTGCTCGCGGACTTCGTTCAATTGTTGAAGCTGTGATGATGGATGCTATGTTTGAGATTCCATCAGAGAAGGTTAAATCATTCACTGTTACGCTGGAGTATACCAAGCAACAGTTGGATAAATCTCATCTCGGACAGTTGGAAACTGCATAAATCAGTTGGGCATTTTGCCCAATTGATTGCTATTTAATCGTATATATAGACATATATAATATAATAATAGGTGGATATGACAGAACAGGTTAATCTTACAGGACAGTTGAAGCATTATTTCGGCTTCGATTCGTTTAAGGGTGATCAAGAGGCAATCATCAGAAATTTGATGAGTGGCAATGATACTTTTGTATTGATGCCTACAGGTGGCGGTAAAAGTTTGTGTTACCAGTTGCCTTCGCTCATTATGGAGGGCACAGCTATTGTGATTTCTCCTCTGATTGCTTTGATGAAGAACCAGGTAGATGTTATTAATGGTTTGAGTGAAAGTGATGGCGTGGCTCATTATCTCAATTCATCATTGAATAAGTCGGCTATTGAGAAGGTGAAGAATGATATTCTCAATGGTACGACCAAACTCCTGTATGTTGCACCTGAATCTTTGACGAAAGAAGATAATGTTGAGTTCCTTAAAACAGTAAAGATTTCTTTCTATGCCATTGATGAGGCTCACTGTATCTCTGAGTGGGGACACGATTTCAGACCAGAGTATCGTCGTATTCGCCCTATTATTAACGAAATAGGTGTCGCACCTGTGATAGCGCTTACAGCTACAGCAACAGATAAGGTACGTACTGATATCAAGAAAAACTTAGGCATCATGGATGCCAAAGAATTCAAGAGTTCTTTTAACCGCCCTAACTTGTATTATGAGGTGCGCCCGAAGAACAAGGATATCGATCGTCAGATTATCATGTTTATTCGTCAACACAAAGGAAAGAGTGGTATTATCTATTGTCTCTCCCGTAAGAAAGTAGAGGAATTGGCAGAGGTATTGAAAGCCAATGAAATCAAAGCGGCTCCTTATCATGCTGGTCTTGATTCGGCTACCCGTTCTCAAACCCAGGATGATTTTCTGATGGAGCGTATTGATGTCATTGTTGCTACTATCGCCTTCGGAATGGGTATCGATAAACCTGATGTCCGTTTTGTTATTCATTATGATATACCCAAGAGCTTGGAAGGTTATTATCAGGAAACGGGTAGAGCCGGACGTGATGGAGGCGAGGGTATATGTATCGCCTTCTATGCCCGTAAAGACCTCAGAAAACTGGAGAAGTTTATGGAGAACAAACCTGTAGCAGAACAGGATATCGGCAGACAGTTGTTGCAGGAAACGGCTGCCTATGCAGAATCGTCTGTCTGTCGCAGAAAAATGTTGCTTCATTATTTTGGTGAGGAATATCATGAAGAAAACTGCCATAACTGCGACAACTGCCTGCATCCTACAGAAAAATTCGAGGCTAAGGATGCGCTGCTCGTTGTTTTGGAGTCTGTTGCTGCGGTGAAGGAGAATTTCCGCCAGGAATATATCATCGATTTTGTAAAAGGACGTGCTACTGATGATATCGTTTCTCACAAGCATGATGAACTGGAGGAGTTTGGAGCAGGAGAAGATATGGATGCCAAAGTTTGGAATCCTGTTATCCGTCAGGCGTTGATAGCCGGTTATCTCAAGAAAGATGTAGAGAACTATGGCCTTTTGAAGTTGACAGCTGCGGGTAAGCGTTTCATTAAGAATCCTGAATCATTCATGATCGTTGCCGATAAGGAATTCTCTGATGATTTTGATGGAGCGCCTCTGAGCGAGCATAATACAGGTGCTTTGGATCAGACACTTTTCTCCATGTTGAAAGACTTGCGTAAGACAGTAGCAAAGAAGCATAAATTGCCGCCTTATGTTATTTTCCAGGATATTTCTCTGGAACAGATGGCAACGATGTATCCTGTAGATATGCAGGAATTGCAGAACATACAGGGAGTTGGAGCCGGTAAGGCAAAGAGGTATGGTAAGGAGTTCTGTAAATTGATCAATCAGTATTGTGAAGAGAATCTGATAGAGCGTCCTGAGGAATTACGTGTCAGGACAGTTGCCAAGAAATCAGTCTTGAAGGTAAGCATCATTCAGAGCATAGACCGCCAGATAGATCTTGATGATTTGGCAGAAGCAAAAGGGTTGGATTTCTCAGAATTGCTTGACGAAATAGAGGCAATCGTTTACAGCGGTACCAAGCTGAATATCGATTATTTCATAGAGGAAGTTGTGGATGATGACCATGTAGATGACATCTACGATTACTTCATGGAGAGCGATACTGATGATTTGAATGCGGCTCAAGATGAATTGGGTGAAGACTACAATGAAGACGAAATTCGACTCGTCAGAATCAAGTTTTTGTCCGAACAAGCCAACTAATCACGTTAAATAGCATTAATAAGGTAAGATTTTCGTGAAAAGCGAACTCTATCTGAGAAATTATTGCTAAATTTGCACGCAATAAATTTTTAAAGGTTACAATATGTCATCATTTGTTGCAGATAAAATTGTAATGGACGGTCTCACTTACGACGACGTCCTTCTTATCCCTGCGTATTCAGAGGTACTACCAAAACAGGTAGAGTTGAAAACCAAGTTCTCTCGTAACATCGAGTTGAACGTTCCATTCGTTACAGCAGCGATGGACACCGTTACCGAGGCTTCAATGGCGATAGCTATCGCTCGTGAAGGTGGTATCGGTGTAATTCACAAGAACATGACCATTGAGGAGCAAGCTCGTCAGGTTGCTATTGTGAAGCGTGCTGAGAATGGTATGATTTATGACCCTGTCACCATCCGTCGTGGCAGTACAGTGAAGGATGCTCTTGATATGATGCATGATTATCATATCGGTGGTATTCCTGTGGTAGATGATGAAAATCATCTTGTAGGTATTGTTACCAACCGTGATCTTCGTTTTGAGCGCCACATGGACAAGAAGATTGATGAGGTAATGACTAGCGAGAATTTGGTTACCACTCACATCCAAACCGACTTGGTTGCTGCTGCTGCCATCCTGCAGGAGAATAAGATTGAGAAACTCCCTGTAGTTGACAACGAGAATCACCTGGTAGGTTTGATTACTTACAAGGACATCACAAAGGCTAAGGACAAACCTATGGCTTGCAAGGATGCCAAGGGACGTCTTCGTGTGGCTGCCGGTGTGGGTGTTACTGTAGATACATTGGATCGTGCCAAGGCTTTGGTTGAGGCTGGTGCTGATGCTATCGTTATCGATACTGCTCATGGTCACTCTAAGGGTGTAGTTGAGAAACTCAAGCAAGTTAAGGCTGCCTTCCCACAGGTAGATGTTGTGGTAGGTAATGTGGCTACTGGTGAGGCTGCCAAGTATTTGGTAGAGAATGGTGCTGATGGTGTTAAGGTAGGTATCGGTCCTGGTTCTATCTGTACTACTCGTGTGGTTGCCGGTGTTGGCGTTCCACAGTTGAGTGCTGTTTATGATGTATATTCTGCTCTTAAGGGTACTGGTGTGCCTTTGATAGCTGATGGCGGTCTTCGTTACTCAGGTGATGTTGTGAAGGCTTTGGCTGCCGGTGGTAGCTGCGTCATGATCGGTTCTTTGGTTGCTGGTACCGAGGAGAGTCCTGGTGATACCATTATCTTCAATGGCCGTAAGTTTAAGAGCTATCGTGGTATGGGTTCTTTGGAGGCTATGGAGCAGAAGAATGGTTCTAAGGACCGTTACTTCCAGGGTGATACCAAGGATGCCAAGAAATTGGTTCCAGAGGGTATCGCTGGTCGTGTGCCTTACAAGGGAACTGTCCAGGAGGTCATCTACCAGCTGATTGGTGGTTTGCGTTCTGGTATGGGATATTGTGGTGCTGCTACCATCGAGAACTTGCACAATGCCAAGTTCGCTCGTATCACAAATGCAGGTGTGTTGGAGAGTCATCCACATGATATCACTATCACTAGTGAGGCTCCTAACTATAGCCGTCCTGAATAATATAATTAGGAAATATGAAGTTTTATGCACTTATAGCGGCAATGCTCCTTTCGGGGAGCATTGCTTTTGCTCATACCGACCCAATTGTTATGATTATTGATGGTCAATCTGTCAAGAAGTCGGAATTTGAGTACTTTTATCAGAAAAATCATTTGGGAAATACGGTTGATTCTAAAAGTGTCAAGGTGTTTACCGATGGCTTTGTTGATTATAAGCTGAAAGTGCAAGCTGCTAAGGATGCTCATCTCGATACTTTGCCTAATATCAGGCGTGTGTTGAAACGATATGATGATGTCGAGTCATGCGAGTTGATGCCCGATAAAGGCAGTGTTCATGTTGCACATATCCTCTTGAGATTGGGACAGAAAGCATCTTACCAGGAACAGGAGGTGGTGGAAAGAAGAATCGATTCTATTTATCAGGCTCTTTGCAAAGGTGCAGATTTTGCTGACCTGGCAAAAAAGTGTTCTGATGATAAAGGGTCTGCGGTCAATGGGGGGACTTTGGCATGGTTTACAAAAGGTCAGACTGTGCAGGCTTTTGAAAAAGTAGCTTTCTCTCTGCGAAAGGGTGAGATTAGTAGACCGTTTATGTCTGAGTTTGGTTATCATATCGTCAAGTTGCTGGATAAACATGATGATGGTAATCAGAAAAAATATGTTGCTGATGCTAAGGTAGAAAATTGGCGGGGAACCTACCAGCAGCAGGAGGAAGTAGAAAACCTTTTGCTGAATGAAATCTGCCAGCGTAATATTTGGGATAAGGCTGCTGCTGATAAAAAAGGTCTGGCTGCCTTCTATGCCAAGAATAAGAAAAAATACAAATGGGAAATGAAGCGCCTGAAGAAGATGAAGGTTAATCTGCCCCGGAATGGCGAATACCCGGATGTGGTACTTGCTGACTATCAAGACTCGTTAGAGAAACAATGGGTCGCACAATTGAAGAAGAAATATAAGGTGGTGGTTTTCCATAGCATGTTGACCACTCTCAATATACATTAATATATTATAGAAACAATACATGAATACTGGATATAAAATGACAATGGCATTTATAGCCCTGCTGATGATAGTAGGAATAAGTGCTAGTGCAACAAGAGCAAGCCGTAGTGCTTTGGCTCATGAGGCTGATTCTGCAAATATCAAGCAACAAGCTGCTGCCGATTCTCAGAAAATCAATGAGGGTAGTGTGGTTGATGAGGTAATTTGGGTTGTCGGCGATGAGGCTATCCTGAAGTCAGACGTCGAGGTTACCCGTTTGCAGGCTGAGGCTGAAGGTATTAAATATACTGGTGACCCAGACTGTTCTATTCCTGAGCAGATTGCCGTTCAGAAACTGTTTCTCCATCAGGCAGCTATCGATAGTATCGAAGTATCTGAGTCAGAAGTCATGAATGGTATCGACGAACAGATCAACAGTTGGGTTTCCATGATTGGTTCTCGTGAAAAACTGGAGGAGTATCGCAAGCAAAGTATCACCCAGATGCGCCAGCAGATGCATGATGATTTCAAAAACCAACAGCTGATTCAGAAGATGAAGCAGGAACTGGTGAAGGATATCAAGGTGTCTCCAGCTCAGGTACGTAAATACTTTAAGGATTTACCTGCCGACAGTATCCCTTTTGTTCCTACAGAGGTAGAGGTTGAGATTCTTACCATGCAGCCACGTATTCCTCTTGAGGAGATTAACCGTGTGAAAAATCAGTTGCGTGAGTTTACTGACCGTGTGAATAAGGGTGAGACTTCTTTTGCTACTTTGGCTCGTCTTTATTCTGAGGATCCGGGTTCAGCCCGTATGGGTGGCGAGATGGATTATATCGGTAGAGGTATGTTGGATCCTGCGTTTGCAAATGTAGCATTCAATCTTACCGATCCTAAGAAAATCTCAAAGATTGTTGAGTCTGAGTTTGGTTATCATATCATCCAGTTGATTGATAAGCGTGGTGATAAGATTAAGTGTCGCCATATCCTGCTCAAGCCTCAGGTTTCTCAAGATGCTATTGATAAGTCTATCGGCCGTCTGGATTCTATCGGTAATGATATCCGTGCCGCTAAGTTTACCTTTGAGCAGGCTGTTGAAGCATTGTCTGATGATAAGGATACCCGCAACAACAAGGGTTTGATGGCCAATGTTACTCCTGACCAGTCAAGAACTTCCCGCTTCCAGATGAAGGATCTGCCTACCGAGGTTGCCCGTATGGTAGATACAATGAAGGTAGGTGAGGTCTCTGCACCTTTCACGATGGTGAATTCCAAGGGTAAAACCACTTGTGCTTTGGTAAAACTGGTAAGCCGTGTTGACGGACATAGAGCTACTATTACCGAAGATTTTCAGGTGATGAAGGATGTTGTGTTGGCTAAGGAGCGTGCCCAGACCTTGCACGATTGGGTAGTCAATAAAATCAAGCAGACTTATGTTCGTATGAACGATCGCTATAAGGATTGTAAGTTTGAATATCAAGGTTGGATTAAATGATAAATAAAAGATTAAATAATCATATCAGAGGGCATAGAATCATATCGGTTATGGTTCTATGCCTGTTTGGGTTTTGTCTGATGCAAGCCATGCAGGCTCCAAAGAAGCATGCCAGAAAACGCCCTCATGGTGACCGCGTATATCTTTTGCATGCAGATGAATTGTACTATGATATGTTCGGTAATAATCCTGATGCCCAAATATTGAAAGGTAAGGTCTCTTTCTTGCATCAGGGCAGTCATCTTACCTGTGACAGCGCGTATTTCTATCAGGCTTCTAATTCCGTGAAAGCTTTCGGACATGTTCATTACCGGCAGGGAGACACCTTGTCACTCACTTGTAATAGAGCAGAGTATGATGGGCAGATGCAGATGATGAGAGCACGCAAGAATGTGGTCTTACATCATCGTCGGCAGACTTTGCGTACTGATAGCTTGGATTTCGACCGCTTGTATAATATGGCAAACTTCTTTGACGGCGGAACGCTGATTGATGGTAAGGATAAGCTGGTTGCCGATTGGGGTGAGTATCATACCGAAACGCGTGAGGCTAAGTTTGTCTATAATGTCAAGTTGCGCAGCGGCAAGGATGTTGTTACCACCGATACTTTGTATTACGATGTCCGTAAGTCAAAGGCTCACATGGTAGGACCTTCTAAGATTGTTTCTGGTGCAAGTGTTGTCAAGACAGAAGACGGATATTATGATACCAAGACCGATAGAGCACAGCTTTACGGCCGCTCTACGGTTATAGATAAAGACAAGACACTTACGGGTGATACGCTCTATTATGTAAAGGATGGAGAGAGTACCGGATATGGTAATGTGGTTTATGTAGATAAGAAGAGCAAGAATTCCCTTACTTGCAATTATCTGCGTTACAACGAGAAAACCGGTAATGGCTTTGCTACCCGCAATCCTGTAGCGATCGACTATTCGCAGAAAGATACCCTTTGGGTTCATTCTGATACCATGCGTATCAATACCTTCCATATCAATACCGATTCGGTATACCGTAAGGTGCATGCGTATCCTAAGGTCCGTGCCTATCGCCTGGATATGCAGGCCATCTGCGATTCCCTGGTTTTCAATTCTCAGGATTCCTGCATGACCATGTATAAGGATCCTATCGTCTGGAATGGAAACCGTCAGTTGCTGGGCGAGAAGATTCTGGTCTTCATGAACGACTCTACCGTTCGTTTTGCCCATGTCATCGGACAGGCGCTGTCTGTAGAGCAGATGCCGGATAGTGTTCATTTCAATCAGATCAGTTCTTCTGAGATGAAATCTTACTTTGAAAAAGGTGAGATTAAACAAGGAGAGTCTATCGGTAATGTGCAGACCATCTATTATATGACGGATGATAAGGACAGTTCGCTCATTGGCTTGAATTATCTGGAGACCGATACCATGCGCATGTATATGGGACCGGGCAGGAAGATGGAGAAAATCTGGACCAATAAGTTTACATCTACCATGTATCCTATGACGCAGATTCCGCCGGCAAAATATAAACTTAACAATTTTGCCTGGTTCGAGGACTTGCGTCCTAAAGATAAGAATGATATCTTTGTATGGCGTGGTAAATCCAAGGGCTCCGAACTCAAGAACATTAAGCGTCATGAAGCTCCACTTCAGAAACTGACTGACTGATTATAATGAAGCATCATTTTCTTATATGATTAATATTTAGAGATGAGTGATATTATTCAACTTTTACCCGATTCTGTTGCCAATCAGATAGCAGCAGGTGAGGTTATACAGCGTCCGGCTTCAGTTATCAAGGAGCTGGTCGAAAATGCAGTCGATGCGGGGGCCAGGAATATCCATGTCACAGTTACCGATGCTGGCCGTACCAACATCCAGGTGATAGATGATGGAAAAGGTATGTCTGAAACAGATGCTCGTTTGGCTTTCGAACGTCATTCTACTTCCAAAATCCGTAAGGCTGATGATTTGTTTGCACTTCGCACCATGGGCTTCCGTGGCGAAGCTTTGGCGTCAATAGCTGCTGTGGCTCAGGTTGAACTGAAGTCACGACAGGCAACCGACGAGATAGGAACCCTGATACAGATTTCTGGTTCCCGATATGAGAAACAGGAGCCATGCTCCTGTGCTGTGGGAAGTATCTTCTCTGTCAGCAATATCTTTTATAATGTACCCGCGCGAAGAAAGTTCCTGAAGTCCAATTCTACAGAGTTGAACAATATTCTGACGGCTTTCGAGCGGATTGCATTGGTAAATCCTCAAATCACCTTTACTTTACATAGCAATGGTACCGAAGTATTCAATTTGCGTGCCGCTAATTTGCGTCAGCGCATTCTCGATGTCTTCGGCAAGCGTTTCAATCAGGAACTCCTGCCGGTAAATGTAGAAACCACTATGTGTAAGGTGTCTGGATTTGTGGGCAAACCGGAATCTGCCAGAAAGAAAGGTGTGCATCAGTTCTTCTTTGTCAACGGGAGATACATGAAACATCCTTATTTCAATAAGGCTGTGATGGCTGCTTATGACCGTCTGGTTCCTCAGGGTGAACAGGTGCCTTACTTTCTGTATTTTGATGTAGATCCGAAGGATATTGATGTGAATATCCATCCTACGAAGACTGAAATCAAATTCGAGAATGAGCAGGCTATCTGGCAAATCCTCTCGGCTTCGGTCAAGGAGTCCATCGGTATGTTCAATGATGTACCTACCATTGATTTCGATACCGAGGATAAACCGGACATCCCTGTTTATAATCCAGAGATGAGCACTGCTGCGGCACCGAAGATCAGTTTGAATCCTGGTTATAATCCGTTCAAGTCTTCCTCTTCCACAGGAGCAGTTCCTATGGGAGCAGGCTTCTCTGTTCCTAAGTCAAAGCCTCAGGTGGATGAAAAATGGGAACAGCTTTATGAAGGACTCAAAGATCAGGATGATGTGCAGGGGATGGAGCAGACCATGGTGTTTTCCGATGATTCTAGTCAGAATAATACGCCAGACAGTATCATTGCAGAGAAATCGCCAGCCCATTATCAGTATAAAGGTAAGTATATCATGACTGCGGTAAAATCGGGATTGATGATTATCGACCAGCATCGTGCCCATGTGCGTGTCTTGTTCGAACAGTATTTGCGCCAGTTGGCTGACCGGACCTTTCATTCACAGAAAGTCCTCTTTCCTGAGGTTGTGCAGTTCCCGATGTCTGAGAAGGTAATCTTTGAAAAGATCCTGCCTGAAATGGAATCGATGGGCTTTGAACTGGAAGATCTTGGAGGCGGAAGCTATGCCGTTAATTCAGTTCCTGGCGGACTTGAAGGATTGAATCCTCTTAAACTGGTACAGGACATGGTTTCTTCTGCAGTAGAAAAGGGCGTATCAGCCATTGATGAAATCAATCAGACTTTGGCTTTGAGTCTGGCTCGCCAGGCTGCAATACCTCAGGGGCAGATATTGAGTAATGAAGAGATGGAGGGGCTGGTGAATGATCTTTTTGCCTGCCAGAATGTCAATTATACGCCCGACGGAAAGTCGGTACTTTGTATCCTCCGTCAGCAGGAAATTGAGCATCTTTTAGGTTAAAAGCAGGGAAAAATCCCGTTTTTCTTAAAAAAGTTAACGAAAAATGCTATTTTTTTTAGAAAATGAAGGTTATTTCAAAAAATAGTATTATCTTTGCTCCGTCATTCAGAAGGTATATATATATATAAATTGATTTTTAAATTATAAAGTTATGAAAAAGTTATTAGCAGTGCTAGCATTGGCTAGCGTAACAATGGGCAGTATGGCTCAGGATGCAGCAACTACTGAGAAGTATAGCGTTGCAACAAATTCTTTCTGGAGCAATTGGTTTGTTCAGGCAAACGTTGCTGGTTCTGCATTCTGGGGTAACCAGGAAGAGGGCAATGGTTTCTCTAAGAGCCCACTCAAGGGTTTCAGAAACAATCTCGGTTTCTCTGTTGCTGTAGGTAAGTGGTTCACACCAGGTCTCGGTCTCCGTACCAAGTTCAATGGCGCTTGGGGCCGTACAGTAGTTTCTGAGAATAAGTCAACAAATGCAAATAAGTATTGGACTTTGAATGAGCAGGTTTTGTTCAATGTTAGCAATATGTTGTGTGGTTACAACGAGGCTCGTCTTTGGGATTGCATCCCTTACGCAGGTGTTGGTATTAACCGTAACATGAGCGCTAACTGCTATGCTCCTGTAGCAGGTGTTGGTATCTTGAACGAGTTCAAGATCAATAACAAGTGGGCTGTCAACCTCGATGTAAACTATACAGTAGGTGCTAACGACTATGATGGTTACAGAGGTGTATTGGCAGATGCTAAGCCTAGCACATCTCACTCAATCGACAAGCTGATTGCAAGACACGACCGTTCTTTGAATGTTGAGGTCGGTGTTACATACAACTTGGGTAAGGCTACTTGGAACAAGGTTCCAGATGTTGACGCTATCAACGCTCTTCATCAGTCAGAACTCGACGCTCTCAATGCTAAGTTGAACGATGCTAATGCAGAGAACGACCGTTTGAAGAATCTCTTGAACAACCAGAAGTCTGTAGAGGAAAAGGCAGTTAAGGAGTATGTTGCTACTCCAGTTTCTGTATTCTTCAACATCGGCAAGTCTAAGGTTGCTTCTAAGAAGGATCTCGTAAACGTACAGGCTCTCGCTCAGTATGCTAAGGACAACAACGCTAAGTTGGTAGTTAACGGTTATGCTGACAGCGCTACTGGTTCTGCAGCTGTTAACCAGAAGATTTCTAAGGCTCGTGCTGAGAAGGTAGCTGATGAGCTCGTTAAGTTGGGTGTTGCTAAGGAGAACATCGTAGTTAAGGCTAACGGTGGTGTTAAGGATTTGACTCCTGCTTCTTACAACCGTCGTGCAACTGTTCAGGTTGGTGAGTAATTATACAGTATATATAATATAAGGTATAAAAATAGAATAGGGCATTCTTCCTCGTGAAGAATGCCTTTTTTGTTTCTTTGAATTTCTTAAAAAGAACTTTTCTTTCTCAATAAGTACCTTTTGGGGTTGAAAGAGGTTTGGCAGTCCCATCGTAAGTGCTTTCTCTTGGTTGGCTGTTTTTGGCAATTGAAATGCAAAAACTGACTGTTTTTACCCTGAAAATTGAGGGAAAACACTAGAAAATGCACTTTTTTGAAGAAAAAACGAAAAAAGTTGCTGAAAAATTTGGTGGAACCAAAAAATAGTCGTACCTTTGCAACCGCTTACGAAAAGTAAGGGCGCTTAGCTCAGCTGGTTTAGAGCATCTGCCTTACAAGCAGAGGGTCGGCGGTTCGAA
>JAJXBQ010000326.1:0-2642 GCA_021640525.1 Segatella copri | reverse complement strand
TTACTAGATATAAAATAAGAGAGATTTGAAAGAGAAGTGCAATTTCCATTTCCGGGATTTGCCCTTCGTGCTTTTTTACTGTTTAAAATCATTAAAAAAATATTCCATTTCATTTTTTATTCGTATCTTTGCTAATCTTAAACACAGAGGGGCGCAAAGCCCCAATATAAATAATGTATAACTTAAAATCAAAAGAACCATGAGCAAATATTTTGCAGAATCAGAATTGATTATCAATGAAGACGGAAGCTGCTTCCACCTTCATCTACGCCCGGAACAAGTGGCTGATAAAGTAATCCTCGTTGGCGACCCAGGTCGCGTAGCCCTCGTAGCCTCCCATTTCGATGAGAAGGAATGCGAAGTTTCAAGTCGGGAATTCCACGCCATCACCGGCACATATAAAGGCAAGCGAATCACCGTGCAGAGCACCGGAATAGGATGCGATAATATCGATATCGTAGTCAACGAGCTCGATGCGCTGAAGAACATCGATTTCAAAACCCGCACCGAGAAACCTGAGCACACCAAGCTCACCCTCGTGCGCATCGGAACCTGCGGCGGCCTGCAGCTCAACTGCCCTGCCGGAACCTTCGTAGCCTCGCAGAAGAGCATCGGTTTCGACGGACTCATCAACTTCTATGCCCGTCGCAACGAAATCTGCGACCTCGAAACAGAGGCAGAATTCAAGCGCCAGGTAAAATGGAACGACCAGATTGGCAACCCATACTGTGTAGACAACAATCCGGAACTGCTCAACCAGATTGCCGGCGATGATATGGTACGCGGAATCACCATAGCCTGTGGTGGTTTCTACGGACCTCAGGGCCGCGAACTCCGTGCCCCACTTGCCGACCCGGAACTTAATCAGAAGATTGAAGCTTTCGAGTATAACGGTCTGCGCGTCAACAACTTCGAGATGGAGAGTTCAGCCCTCGCCGGTCTTTCCCTTCTCCTCGGTCATAAGGCATTAACCTGCTGCATGGTCATCGCCAACCGCCGTGCCCTCAGCGCCAACACCGGCTACAAGAGCACCATCGACAATCTCATCAAGGTTGTATTAGATAGAATTTAAACAATAAAAAAATGAATCAAGAAGAATGTATCTGCGCCCTGGCAACCCCAGCCGGCGGTGCAATCGGAATCATCCGACTCAGTGGCAACAACGCCATTACCCTCACCGACAAAATCTTCCAGTCTGCCAACGGCAAATCCCTGGAAGAAGCCAAGCCCTACACCCTGCATTATGGCGAAATCAAGGATAAGGATGGCAACACCATCGATGATGTACTGGTGAGCGTGTTCCGTGCACCCCACAGTTATACAGGCGAGAACTCCACCGAGATTTCCTGTCATGGCAGCCGATACATTCTTCAGCAGGTTCTCCATCGCTTTACAGAGGTAGGATGTCGCCAGGCAGAACCGGGCGAATACACCCGTCGTGCCTATCTCAACGGCAAGATGGACCTCTCCCAGGCAGAAGCCGTAGCTGATCTCATCGCCTCTACCAACAAGGCAACCCACAAGATGGCGCTCAGCCAACTGAAGGGGCATTTCAGCAACGAACTCTCCCTCCTTCGCGAAAAATTATTAAAGATGACTTCGCTCCTGGAGTTGGAGCTCGACTTCAGCGACCACGAAGAACTGGAGTTTGCCGACCGCAGCGAACTCCAGGAACTAGCCGAAGAAATCAATAACAAGATTACCACCCTCGCCCACTCCTTCGAAACCGGCAATGCCCTAAAGCAGGGAGTAGCCGTAGCCATCGTAGGCAAGACGAATGTGGGCAAGAGCACCCTGCTCAACCGTCTGCTCCACGAGGAGAAGGCAATCGTGAGCGACATTCACGGAACCACCCGAGATGTAATCGAAGACACCACCCTCATCGACGGAATCACCTTCCGCTTTATTGACACAGCCGGAATCCGCAAGACAGATGATGTGGTAGAAAACATCGGAATAGAGCGCACTTTCCAGAAGATGGAAGAGGCGAAGATAGTAATCTGGCTATTAGATGAGCAGCCGTCAGCCTCAGAAATCGAGGAGATGAAGCTGAAGAACCAGGGCAAGAAGCTGCTGGTGGTATTTAATAAGATGGATAAACTTGAGAATGATAAACTTGCGTTCGATAAATTCACCCATTCCTGTGGCTCAGATTCCGGCGAAACAGAATCCACTGAAGCAGAATCCCCACTTTTCATCAGTGCCCGCACAGGCGAGAACGTTTCATCCCTGGAGCAGGCATTAGTAAGAGCCGCTGATATTCCTGAGATTACCGAGAACGACGTCATCATAACGAGTGCCCGCCATTACGAGGCCCTTCTCCGTGCCCACAATTCCCTCTCCCGAGTATTGGAGTCGATGGAAATGGGCATGAGCGGCGACATCATCGCCGAAGACCTGAAAATGGTATTGGAAGAATTGGGTGAAATCACTGGCGGACAGATCAGTAGCCAGGAAACGCTAAATAATATCTTCAAGCACTTTTGCATCGGAAAGTAAGTCGTGATAAACAACGATTAATATCGATAACAAATGATAGTTACGGTGCTCAAAATGAGCACCTTTCTTTTTAGCCTTACTATTGGTTATAATCAATGGTAAGGCTTTTTTAGCACCTTTTTGTACCGCTCTTGTACCTCCAC
>JAJXBQ010000325.1:0-2656 GCA_021640525.1 Segatella copri | reverse complement strand
ATAATCTCATAATCTGTTCTTTTTATAGATTCTTTTGGCAAAGATACGACTTTTTCAAGTATCTTCCAAGTTTTTTTGCGTAAATCTATTATTTTGATGATATTTTGGACGATTCTTTCAGTTTGTCTCATGAAAAAATAGTTATTTTGCAAACGGAACTTAACATAAACTTATTTAAACATAAACGAAATGAAATGTATTAAACCCATTTGGCTGGTAGTTTGGATTCTGCCATTGCTCCTATTCACATTGAATAGTTGTAGTTCTTCTAGTGATTCTCCTGATAGTCCAGAGAATCCTAAGCCTTCTGAAGTGAAGGTAATGGATAAATCACAGATTGCCAACTATGATAAGTATTATTGCCCAGGAACATGGAATGAAGGATTTGAAAAGGGACCTGACTACATGCTCCGAAGCGACGCCAGATGGTCGTGGTGGAGAATGAAGCAGAGCGAGCACTTCTTCGTGTTCTGGGAGCCTGGCTTTGGAGATGATCCTAATGCTGAATCTGTACCGGAGGCTTTGCGTGTGGATATTGCTGACTTGTTGCAGAAGGCTGAGCAGTTCTATAAGACCAATGTTGAGAAACTCGGTATGGCAACTGTCGGACAGGGAAAATCGGTTCTTGATAATCATAAGATGCAGATTTATCTCCTTTATCAGACTGATTGGCTTGCCACTGGCTCTGGCTATGATGACAAGATTGGTGCTCTTTGGGTAAATCCATCTACCTGCAAGCCGGTTGGTTCCACCATCGGTCATGAGATAGGACACTCTTTCCAATATCAGGTTTCTGCCGACAAGCTCTTCACGGGTGAGGCTACGCCAATTGATAGGGCTGATGGTTCTCAGTTGGTGCCTGCAGGTTTCCGTTATGGCTTTGGTGAAAATGGTGCTGGCGGTTGTGCTTATTGGGAGCAATGTGCCCAGTGGCAGTCGTTCCAGAATTATCCTAACGAGTGTTTCGATCAGGAAGCTCATTATGCTGTTTGGCTCAAGAATCATCATCGCCACTTCAACCATGAGTTCATGCGTTACGCCAGCTACTGGTTCCAGTATTGGTTTACAGAAAAGCATGGCATCGAGTCGTACGCCCGTATCTGGAAAGAGAGTAAATATCCTGAGGATCCGCTCCAGACTTATATGCGCATCTATTGCAACAATAGTCTTGATGCACTCTACAAGGATTTGTATGCGTATAGTGCTCATTGTGCTGACTATGATTTCAAGGCCGTGCATCAGTATAAGAAGGAGGCTGCCATCAACTATTCTACCAAACTGTATAAGAACGATGGCTACTATCAGGTGGCTTATACTAACTGCCCGGGTACAACAGGTTTCAATCTCATCCCGCTGAATGTTCCTGCTTCAGGAAAGGTAAGTGCTACGCTTGAGGGCTTGGCTCCTGGCTCTGCTTTGGCAGCTGGCGATCCTGGTACTGTGGTAGATGGAGATGGTAATGCCAAGAGTACTGTGACCAAGTATAATTCCCAGAGCAATACTCAGCAGAATTATCGTTATGGTTTTGTGGCAATCACCAAGGATGGCAAGTCGCATTATGGCGAGATGCATACAGGCAAGAAAGGCACAGCAACCTACGAAGTTCCTGCCAATACCGAGCGTTTGTACCTTTGTGTGCTGGCTGCTCCTGATAAGTATAATCGTAATGCCTGGGATGATGATGAGACCAATGATGAGCAATGGCCTTATCGTGTGAAGTTCTCGGATACTGACTTGCTGGGCAACGTGACGATACCAGAAGGCGACCCTGCAGATTTGGAGACTTCACTTGAGGTAAGTCTTGACGCAAGCAGCGAAAGCTATCCTCTGCATACCTTCAATCTCTTGAATGATGGTGTCATGGAGAAGATGGCAAAGGCATTCAAGTTGCAGCCTTCTGAGATAGCAAGTGCTACATTGGAGGCTGGCGTTGTGAAAGCTGAGGGCTTTACGGGTCCTGCTGATGGCAAGGTGGCTGTAGGTTTGACAAACCCAGACGGTTCAGTATCTTATGCATACTCTGCCAATGGTATCGGCTTCTGGATTGCAGAAGATGGTTCTGCCGGTGTTTGGGGTGACGGCACGAAGATTTACTTCGAATATGATGCCGGTGGCTACGCCCTTACTGTGGGGCATAAGCCTGGTGCTTCTGAAAAGGGCAAGACTTATACCATTAAACCAACGATGGTATATAATAAAGGTGGTAAACTGCATAAGGCTGTCATTACCATCAAGATGAAATTCGCATAGTCAATATAGTTGGTTCCGTTGCTGACGTAAAACTGTTGTTTTGCAGAATGCAACGGAACTTTTTTGTTTCTCTGCTCATATTGATAACACTTTCGTTTCTTCTTTTAATACGTACATATCCGAAGCGTAAGGTGTGTTGTCTTAATACCCTATAACTCATAATTTAAATGGTCATACTTCCACGTATGTTTGCCTTGAATATCTTGATTTGTGCGGTTGCTGGCATATGCCGGCAATCACATACATCTAATTCATTAAGGTGATAGATTGGTCTTCTTTCATCATATCAGCTATGTGTTTTAGCCTATTAAGAATACTAAAGAAAGCTTTCTTTCATCAAAAAGAACAAAGAATACGATATTTGTATCAATTTAGACGATATTGCGAGTGTTTTTGCAAGATTATC
>JAJXBQ010000324.1:0-2662 GCA_021640525.1 Segatella copri | reverse complement strand
AAACACGCTTTTTTATTTTCAAATTAATCATATGTTAGATAAATCAAGCAAAATATATGTTGCAGGCCATAGGGGCCTCGTAGGTTCCGCAATTTGGAACAACCTCTTGCGGAGAGGCTACACCAATCTCGTAGGTCGCACTCACAAGGATCTTGATCTCACAGATCAGTATGCTGTAAAAAAGTTTTTCGATGAGGAGCAGCCTGATGCTGTAGTACTAGCAGCTGCCTTTGTAGGTGGCATCATGGCCAACAGTCTTTATCGTGCTGACTTTCTGATGATGAATATGAAGATCCAGTGCAACGTTATTTCCGAGGCATATGCTCATGATGTGAAGAAACTCCTCTTCCTTGGCTCTACCTGTATCTATCCTAAGAATGCGCTTCAGCCCATGAAGGAGGACTGCCTCCTCACTAGTGAATTGGAATACACCAACGAGGAATACGCCATTGCCAAGATTGCTGGTCTCAAGATGTGCGAGTCGTACAATCTCCAGTACGGTACCAACTATATTGCCGTAATGCCTACCAACCTCTATGGTCCTAATGACAATTTTCATCTGGAGAATTCGCACGTTATGCCAGCCATGATGCGTAAGGTTTATCTCGCAAAGCTCATCAACGATGGTAATTGGGAAGCTATTCGCAAAGACCTCAATATTCGTCCTGTAGGAGCAAATATAAAGGAAAATCGTTATGTCATTGATGGCAACAGTTCAGAAGCTGAGATTCTCAAAGTCCTTTCCTTCTATGGTATAGAGCACAACAAGGTGAACCTCTGGGGCACAGGTAAGCCTCTTCGTGAGTTCCTCTGGAGTGAGGATATGGCAGACGCATCAGTTCACGTTCTTCTCAACGTTAACTTCTCCGACATCATTGGTATCGAGAAATACTCATCAGTCCATTACGGCAACAAAGCGGATGGTGTAGTTGATCGCAACCACTCAACTGGTCGTGGTGGCGCAATCCCAAGCCTTGGCGAGATCCGCAACTGTCACATCAATGTGGGTACAGGGAAGGAAATCACCATTTGCGAGCTTTCAGAACTTGTAGTCAAGGCAGTAGGTTTCACCGGAACAGTTGAGTTTGATACTGCTAAACCTGATGGTACTATGCGTAAGCTCATAGATGTCAGCAAGCTTCATTTTCTTGGATGGACACATAAGGTTGATATTGAAGATGGTGTTCAGAAGCTTTTCGAATGGTACGAGGAGAGCATAAGTTGAAAACAATTCAATAACGCAAAAAATACAATTATGTCAAAGAATATTGCACTTATCACAGGTGTTACTGGACAGGACGGTAGCTACCTCTCTGAATTTCTTTTGGCCAAGGGCTATGAGGTCCATGGTATCATCCGCCGCTCATCAGTAGATTTCCGTGAGCGTATCGCGCACCTCGAAGGAACTCCAAATTTCCACCTGCATTATGCTGACCTCACCGACTCTATGTCGCTTGTGAAGCTTGTGGACAAGGTGCAGCCGACAGAGATTTATAACTTGGCTGCTCAGTCTCACGTTCAAGTGTCTTTCGATGCTCCTGAGTTTACTGCAGAGGTAGATGCAACAGGTGTTCTTCGCATACTGGAGGCTGTCCGTACCAATCACCTTGAGAAGAGCTGTAAGATTTATCAGGCATCAACTTCTGAGCTCTATGGTAAGGTAGAGGAGGTTCCCCAGAACGAGAATACCCCATTTCACCCATATTCACCATATGCTGTCGCTAAACTCTATGGCTTCTGGATTGTGAAGGAGTATCGTGAGGCATATGATATGTTCTGTTGCTCAGGCATCCTCTTCAACCACGAGTCTGAGCGTAGAGGCGAGACATTCGTAACCCGCAAGATAACTCTCGCTGCTGCACACATTACCCAGGGTAAGCAGGATTGCCTCTACCTTGGCAATCTAGACTCCCTTCGCGACTGGGGGTATGCCAAGGATTATGTTGAGTGTATGTGGCTTATCCTCCAGCACGATAAGCCAGAAGATTTCGTTATTGCTACAGGTGTACAGCATACTGTTCGTGAGTTTGCTACTCTCGCTTTCCATCACGCTGGTATAGAACTTAGTTGGGAAGGTGAAGGCATTAATGAGAAAGGTATTGTAATATCTGGCCCTGAATTTCTTGTAGGCAAGGTCGTTGTAGCCGTATCTGAAGATTTCTATCGTCCTACCGATGTGGTGAATCTCTGGGGCGATCCAACCAAGGCTAAGAATGAACTTGGTTGGAATCCTATGACCACCACCTTCGAGCAACTCGTCGAGCTCATGGTTAAGCATGATATGGCTAAAGTCGCTGCTGATCATGCTGCTGAAGGTGTTCGCAAGATGAACCTTGCTGAGTATCTTGAAAAAGGTATCGTAAAGTAATATTCCAATTTGGAAAGTCGTTGTATAGGTAGTACATTTGTATGTGGTTCATACCACCAACGGCTTCAAATAGCTCCTTAAAAGGAGGGTTGTTCTGTCATAGAAGGCAAGGATATGACGTGTTTGCGTGGAAAATGCATGGTTTCGGTGGAGGTAGATACCAGGCACTTGTGGTGTTAGACAGTAAGATATTTTGCCATAATCATCGAGAAGCCATAGAACTTCATGTTCGAAGGCAATAATATCAATCAGAACTTTGCCATTCCTAGATATGATGAAGTTATATCATAAGCG
>JAJXBQ010000323.1:0-2664 GCA_021640525.1 Segatella copri | reverse complement strand
TGATACTCAAACCTAAACCTCTCAACTCGTGTAACAATACGTTCAAGGATTCCGGTATACCAGGTTGCGGCATCGGTTCCCCCTTCACTATTGCTTCATAAGCCTTTGAACGTCCTACCACGTCATCAGACTTGATAGTCAGGATTTCCTGCAGGATATGAGCAGCACCAAATCCTTCGAGTGCCCAAACCTCCATTTCTCCGAAACGCTGACCACCGAATTGTGCCTTACCACCAAGAGGCTGCTGAGTAATCAATGAGTACGGACCGATAGAACGAGCATGCATCTTATCTTCAACCATGTGGCCTAACTTCAACATATAAGTTACACCCACAGTTGCCGGCTGGTCAAACTGCTCACCTGTACCACCATCACACAGATAAGTTTTACAGTAGCGGGGCAATCCTGCCTTGTCTGTCCATTCATTCAGATCCTCCATTGTAGCACCATCAAAGATAGGAGTCGCGAATTTCACACCCAATGTCTTTCCGGCACGTCCAAGTACAGCTTCAAAAATCTGACCGATGTTCATACGAGAAGGCACACCCAACGGATTCAATACAATATCGACCGGAGTACCGTCTGCCAAGAACGGCATATCTTCCTGACGTACAACACGTGACACGATACCCTTGTTACCGTGACGACCCGCCATCTTATCACCAACACCGATTTTACGTTTCTTGGCAATATATACTTTAGCCATCTGAATGATACCTGCAGGAAGTTCATCGCCAATAGTAATAGCAAACTTCTTACGCTTCAATTCAGCATCCAGTTCTTTATATTTCTTGATGAAATTCATCACCAAGTCACGAATCATGCCGTTGATATGGTCGTCATTCGTCCAGTTACTTAACTGAATAGAAGTAAAGTCAAGTGAATCAAAGTCAGACGCGCTGAATTTAGCCCCCTTAGCAATCACTTCCGCACCCAGATAATCTTTCACACCCTGAGAAGTCTTACCTTCTGTCAAAGTCATCAGTTTCTTAACCAGGATACGTTTCAAGTCCGCTACCTTTGATTCGAATTCATCATCGATCTTAGGCAACAATGCCTTATCAGCAAGCTTAGAGCTACGATTCTTGATAACACGTGAGAATAACTTCTTGTCGATAACAACACCTTTCAGAGAAGGAGAAGCTTTCAGTGAAGCATCTTTCACATCACCGGCCTTATCACCAAAGATTGCGCGAAGCAGTTTTTCTTCAGGAGAAGGATCAGACTCACCTTTCGGAGTAATCTTACCGATCATGATATCACCCGGTTCGATACGAGCACCAATTCTTACGATACCGTTTTCGTCCAGATCCTTAGTAGCTTCTTCACTCACATTCGGGATATCAGAAGTCAATTCTTCCATACCACGCTTTGTTTCACGAACTTCCAAAGAATATTCTTCTACGTGAATTGAAGTCAACAAGTCTTCGCGTACCACACGCTCGTTCAAAACGATAGCATCCTCATAGTTGTAACCCTTCCAAGGCATATAAGCAACCAACAGGTTTTTACCCAGTGCCAGTTCACCCTTTTCAGTAGAATAACCTTCGGTCAATATATCGCCTTTCTTCACACGTTGTCCTCTCTCACAAGTCGGGCGTAAGTCAATCGTCATGTTCTGATTGGTCTTACGGAATTTAGGCAATCTATATTCCTTCAAAGCTGGTTCGAAGCTTACAAATTCTTCATCCTCTGTACGGTCATACAAAATACGAATCGTAGTAGCATCCACGTAATCAACTACCCCATCCCCTTCCGCAGTAACCTGCGTACGAGAATCTCTAACCAACTGACGTTCGATACCTGTACCAACAATCGGCGCCTCGCTTCTCAACAATGGAACTGCCTGACGCATCATGTTTGATCCCATCAATGCACGGTTAGCATCATCATGTTCCAGGAACGGAATCAATGAAGCTGCGATTGATGCAATCTGCTGAGGAGAAACGTCCATCAAGTCCACTTCCTGTGGTTCAACAACCGGGAAATCAGCATCCTGACGAGACTTAACTTTATTACGCACGAATGTACCGTCATCATTCAACGGAGCATTACCCTGTGCAATAACCTTTTCCTCCTCTTCTTCGGCAGTCAGATAAATCAGACCGTTATCAGAAAGATCCACTTTTCCGTTTTCAACCTTGCGATACGGAGTTTCAATGAATCCGAGTTCATTAATTTTTGCGAATACACACAATGAAGAAATCAAACCGATGTTCGGACCTTCAGGAGTCTCGATCGGGCAAAGACGACCATAGTGTGTGTAATGAACGTCACGAACCTCAAATCCGGCACGTTCACGGGAAAGACCACCAGGACCCAGCGCAGACATACGACGCTTGTGCGTGATTTCAGCCAACGGGTTTGTCTGGTCCATGAATTGAGACAAGGCATTCGTTCCGAAGAAAGAGTTGATCACAGAAGAAATAGTCTTCGCGTTAATCAAATCAATCGGAGTGAACACTTCATTGTCGCGAACGTTCATACGTTCACGAATCGTGCGGGACATACGAGCCAAACCAACAGCAAACTGGTTAGAAAGCTGTTCGCCCACCGTACGCACACGACGGTTGCTCAAGTGGTCAATATCATCCACATCTGCCTTAGAGTTAATCAACTCAATCAGATATTTGATGATTTCAATGATATCTTCCTTCGTGAGGA
>JAJXBQ010000322.1:0-2665 GCA_021640525.1 Segatella copri | reverse complement strand
GGTTTATACCCACCAAGATTTATGAGTATTTTCTCAAATACATCAGTGTATTTACAAAAAAGTCATTTGAGATTTAGTTTATGATACTATAAATGACATAGTTGCCTCACCTTTTGCATTGTATGCTGGCGTATTATGTTTATTATTTCTTGATAACCTTTCTGGAAATTCTCTTACCATTACCAAGTTGAATCTGCTCAACAACCATACCCTTGGTATGACCACTGATGCGCTGACCCGCCAGATTATAAGTCGTGACAATACCTTTTCCGAAGGCATCGATTGTACAATCAGTGATACCCAAACTGGTATCCGCCTTTTTTATCTTCACATTACCCAAGATAACCGCAGCCCAACCAGAAGACATGGTGAAATAAAGTTCATAGTCACCTTCTTTTTCTACAGTGAAGTTCAAGAAGTGAGCCAGAGAGCCTTTCACCACCTGGTTAGAATTTTCCTTCAAGTTGCCTTCCGAGTCCAGGTTTTGTTCCAACAAGACAGACTTATTGTCGCTTATGCCAGCAATGCCAGCATCAAAGGTCACTGCCCCATTCTCGGAACCATCATTCCAATAAGAAGAGTTGAAAGAAAGCTGGTATTTGCCAGGAATCAAGTGCAGACGATGCTCCTCATACAAGCCATAAGAGAGCTTGCATTGGTCAAAGTCACGAGCACTGAGATAGAATCCTGTATTGAAATCACCACCAGCCACGAAATCCTTGATACGAGCACCACCCGTATTGGCAGCGCCGTTCGCTTTCTCATCACTGCGGCTCCCATCATTCATGCTATTGATGCGCTTCCACCCAGCAGGCACGCCTTCAACTACGTTGATGACCTCGTCTTCCCAATTGTCAGAGAACAATACCTCACCCTTAGCCTCGCTAGAATCTTCATTATCAGGAAGATCGAGCTTATACTGCTTAAAGAAGTTCCAAAGCTCGCGGGTAGAATAGACTGCATTAGGATCATCCGAATGCCAATGTCCCTTACCATCAATGGCGATGAGAGTAACCTCCGTACCATCCATCTTATTGATATAGCGAGTACGAGTGGCGGCAGCATAACTCATGGATGCAGGATAAGGGCGAATCACCTCTGGATTATCCACATCACAACCTTCATAAGCAGCCCACTTCTTGACATAATCGTCAATCCTACCATAGCCACCAGCGGCATGGTTTGGATCGCCACCCCATTTCACGACATCATCTCCCGTGCCATGGATGTGCATAATAGGCACATGGCGTGGAGCCACAGGCTCACGATAATCGACAGGGATACCACTCACAGGACCAAAGGCTGCAACTACAGTTCCCAATTTGGTCATACAATGATAAGTCATCATTCCGCCCATGGAGAAGCCAGAGATATAGATGCGATTCTTGTCTACCTTATATTTCTTCTGCATCGTCTTCATGATGGTTTCAATGAACTTTACATCTCCCGAACCCGAAATATCCCAGAAGTTACCGTTTCCCTTAGGATAAACCACCAGAATTTTTGCCGTATCAGCCACCTCGTTCCAATGAGTCTGGTTCATTTGATAATTGGGATCCTGGTTTGCTCCATGCATGGAGATAACCATAGGAGCCTTCTCGGGCAAATCGGCAGGAACATACACCAGCATCTCTCGGGTAGCAGTACCCACCTTGATGGTCTGTTTCTGTGGTTGCTGCTTATAGCTATGCTCTGAAGCAGCCAGTACCTGCAAGCAGAAGACACAAAGCAAGCAAAGCAAGAAAATTGTTCTTTTCATTTTCAGTTAAAATTATCAGTTATACGATTATCTGTTGTTATAAATATCAGTTGTTATGACACATAAAAAAATCGGCAAAGTATCTGCTGGATTCAACAAATACCTTGCCGAACATCAGAACTAGGGACTAATCCCTAGTTACACAAAAGGAGTAAAATTTCTGCCATTACTTATTCATTACCTTTACAACCTTACCATTCTGGAACTTCTTGATAACAAGGCCCTTGGCATTGGCTGCTACCTTAGCACCAGCAGCGTTGAATGTTGCAACCACTGCATCATTTGCTACATTAACGTTCTTGATACCAGTTGCTCCACCTCCGAGATCCTCAGGAAGGGTATTGTAAAGCATGATAGAAGAAATAAGGATAGTACCGCCCCATGAAGCCTTGATAGTAACCAAGTGGGCAAAATCATCAGCTGCAGGTTCTTCACCAGGTACAGTGCGAACCAAATCTTTCTTCAAATCAATAACAATAGCACCTGTATTTGCATCAAAAGCTTTGTTATTGATTTCAATCATACCTCCATTAGCCTGCTGACCTTCTGCAACGGTACGGTTGAACATAAAACGAGGTTTGGCAACTTCACCCTTATCATTTATGGAACCTTCACCATAAACTACCATGTAATGATAGTCTGACAAGTCGGCATAGATTTTCTCAGCCACTGTAGATGTACCTAGGATAACAGAACCTGGAGCACTTGGATTCTCTGCACCCACATTCCATTCCATATAAACATGCTCATCAGTTGGCATTGCGTCCTTTGTGAGACCATCCCATACGTGGAACATGTCCTTATTCAATTCAACGCCCTCATCTTCCTGTGCAGAAGCTGAACCGAAACCAGCAAACCCTTATTTCCGCAACACTATAATTTAATATTTTTTATAAGCACCTGAGC
>JAJXBQ010000321.1:0-2670 GCA_021640525.1 Segatella copri | reverse complement strand
AACGCAGCCATTCTTGCAGGAAACAAGCGCAAGCCGAAACCCTTAAACTGGTAATGCTATGGATGCGCTTGAAATTTGTAACAAGCTACGCTCGGAGGCTTCGGGCGTAGCCTCTTCTGGAATTCCGCTTGACGTATTCCCCCAGAAGATGCAGCAGATGATTCTTGATTTGGCAAGGACGGAGAACTATTCCATTGAGTTTACCGCTACTTCCCTTATATCCGCTATGGCAGCAGCCGTCGGCAACTCCTGCTATATCCGGATTAAAGGCAATTGGATTACTTCACCTATTCTATATGTCATTCTTGTTGGCAGACCAGGAGTCGGCAAGACTCCACCTTTGAACTTTGCCTACAAGCCGTTGCACGACATTGACACTGAGGAGCACCATAAGTTCAAGGCTCTAAAGAATGAGTATGCAGCCATTGTGGAGAGAAACAAGGGCAAAAAACGGACGGAATGGGAATCGTTACCTCCTGTACCAGTCCTGCATAAGAATATCATGAATGACTTCACACCAGAGATTCTGATGCGCAATCACGATGCCAACCTCAGAGGTGTGGCAGTTGTGGTGGATGAGATAATGGGACTGTTCAACACCATCAACCGATACAACAACAGTTCTTTTGTACAACAGATGCTGTCGGCTCACAATGGCTTGCCAGTAGATGTATCTCGTTGTAATCTTGATTGTCCTTTACGCATTGACTATCCTTGCATACAGATTGTAGGAACTATCCAGATTGGTATTGTGCATGAACTTTATGATATGGGATTCAAGAAGAATGGTTTTCTTGACCGTTTTCTGATTACATGCCCAAAAGGTTTGAAGATTGCTCCTTGGGTTAAGGTTCCAAAACAAGATGCTGCAATCATTGAAAGACCATTCCGTGTATGGAAAGAGATCATAGACAAGGCTGTGGCTCTTCCTTTTACGGAAGGCATCTTCAATGTTCTTGACTTCTCTGATGAAGCCATTGACATATTCTATGATTGGCAGAATGAGGACATAGAACGTCAGAATGCCATTACGGATGAAAAAATGATAGACTCACGTGCTGCAAAAGTTCCTTTGAACACTGCTCGGCTTGCCTTGATATTCCAACTGTTCCGATGGGCTTGTGATGAGTCTCACAAGGATTTTGTTGATGCGGAGTCCGTGAATGCAGCCATACGGATGAGCGATTACTTTGAGAAGTCATACAAAAGGATGGATGACCTCGTTTTAACCGAGGCTACCGACCCTGTGAAGAAACAGGTACTTGACTCGTTGGGAAACAAGTTCGTAACTGCTGAAGCAGTAAAGGCTGGAGCGGATTTCGGTTTTGCAAGACGTACTGTCATGTATATGCTCAAAGACTTCTGTCAGAGAAACTTTATCATCAAAGACAAGCAAGGCAATTATGAGAAAGTAGAGAAGTAGAACCACCACCTTGCACCGTTTGCACTTTGCACTTCTTGCACTCTTGCACAAAAGATGCTGCATTTTGTGCCAAACAAGTGCAAAAGTGCAGAAAGTGCAAGGTGCAACAAGTGCAGAGCCTTATGAGTGAGTATAGATTCCATCTACAGAAATACAAGCTGGGCAACCGATATGTTTGCCCTCAATGTGGGCGCAAGCGTTGCTTTGCAAGATATATTGACGAGGAAGGACAGATTGTATTCCCTGACAATGTGGGGCGTTGTGACCATGAGCAGAGTTGTGGCTACCATTATTCTCCATCTGATTATTTCAAGGACAATCCCGATGCCAACTGCAATGATGATTGGAGATATAAAACACCAATCAAAGAGTGCAGGAAAGAGAAACCTCTTCCAACTTTCATTGATAGCAAGCTGATGGAGCAAACGCTGCATGGCTATTCTGTCAATCCTTTGTACCGATACATTTCAACGATCTTTGGCAAGGAGGAGACAGAACGGCTGTTTGCCTTGTACAAGGTCGGCACTTCAAAGAAATGGGGCGGTTCAACTATCTTTTGGCAGATAGATGCCAATGGGAATGTGCGCACTGGCAAGATAATGAAGTATGATGACAAGACAGGACACCGCATCAAGAATCCTTACAGCCTGGTGACTTGGGTACACTCGGAACTGAAACTGCCAGACTTCACACTTCGGCAGTGCTTCTTTGGCGAACATCTGTTGACAGATAAAACAACGACCAAGACAATAGCCATCGTGGAGAGCGAAAAGACAGCCATCATTGCCACACACTTCATATCTGATTTCGTATGGTTGGCTACTGGTGGCATAAACGGATGTTTCAATAAAGATGCAGTCGAAGTCCTAAGCGGTCGGGAGGTAGTATTGGTTCCAGACCTTGGGGCAACGGATAAGTGGAAAAGCAAACTTCCATTGCTACAATCAATATGCAAGCAAGTTCTTGTCAGCAGTATCTTGGAAGACAATGCCACCGATGAACAAAAGACCAATGGTCTTGACATTGCCGACTTCCTATTGATGACGGAAACACCGCAGATGGCGCTACAAAGGCTGATAAAGCAACATCCACCACTTCAACATCTGATAGACAGTCTTGGGTTGGTGTTGGTGGAAGAGCCAAAGCAGAGTGGGTAAGGATCTGCGGGCACGCTTGCGTGACGGACTTTCACAAAAGTCCTAAACATAATAGGGACTTTTAGATTCACTTGCTGACGCTGTTCACTT
>JAJXBQ010000067.1:0-15192 GCA_021640525.1 Segatella copri | reverse complement strand
GAACAGATAAAATGGAAAAGATCAACGTAAAAGAACTGAATGATAATGTCTTCGAGACTATTGGTAAGGAATGGATGCTGGTTTGCGCCGGCAACAAGGATCATTTCAATATGATGACCGCCTCTTGGGGCTGCCTGGGATGGCTCTGGAACAAGCCGGTGGCTGTGGTATTTATCCGTCCGGAGCGTTTCACCCACGGCATCATCGAGGAGAATGAATTCATGACCCTCTCTTTCCTCGGAAATAGCGAGGAGGCTAGAAAGATATATAACTTCTGTGGCTCTAAGAGCGGACGCGATTTGGATAAGGCGAAGGAAACAGGATTGACTCCTGTTGAGACCGATAACGGCAGCATTGCATTCGAGCAGAGTCGACTTACCCTGGAATGCCGCAAACTCTATAAGGACAATATGACAGCAGAGAAGTTCCTCGATAAGGATCTTCTGCAGTGGTATGGTGCCAAGGGTGGATTCCACGATGTCTATGTCGTGGAGATTACCAATGCTTATACAAAGTAATAATTCAAATATGGCTCAAGAACAGACAGCAATTCGTGAACGCCAGAAAACGAGGCTCAAGGAGCCGGGGCGTTACGTGGTAATGATGTTCAACGACGACTTTACACCGATGGACTTCGTGGTAGACATTCTCGAAACCATCTTCTTCAAGTCGCAGGCTGAGGCTGAAGCAATCATGCTCAAGGTTCATCACGAGGAGAAAGCCGTGGTGGGCACCTACAGCTATGACATCGCCAAGAGTAAAGTGGAGAAAGCGATGGAGAAAGCCCGTACGCAGAAGTATCCCCTGAAGCTCACTTATATGCCGGAATAATAAATGGGAATTTAGAGGGAAGTGAAGGCAAGTTAGAGCGTTTTTTGGGGCGGTAGCCCTAGGATGATATTTACTTCTTTCGCTTTCCCCATAAAAAAGAAGGGAAAAGAATAGAATGGATAGTATGGGATTAACCCGATATATGAGTGTCTTGATGGATGACGCAATGAAGCAGGCTCGGTTCTTCGATCATGAGTTTGTGATGCCGGAGCACATGCTCTTGTCTTTGCTCAGGCAGTACGCCTTCTGTCAGGCATTGCAGGAGGAAGGCGTAGATAGTCTCAAGATGCATGAGGACCTGGTGGGGTGGCTCGCCAAGCAGGAGCGTGTGCCGGAAAACATCAAATATCTGCCTGAGCCTTCATCGCTCTTCAAGACGATGTTTGGTACGGCTTGCGCCTTGGCTGCTGCCGCTGATCGAAAACTCGTGAACGTGCCTCATTTCGTGCAGGCTATGTTTGGCTTGCAGAACTCTGAGGCTGCATTCCTGTTGTGCAAGAATGTGGGCGACCGTCAGGGCGAGTTCCTGGCGAGTGTGGATAGCTATTATCCGTTGGAAAACGAGGCTACGGAGGCTAATATGGGTATAGGCGCTGACTATGATGACGACGATTATGACAATGATTATGACGACGACGAAGAGGAAGGCAGAAGCCGACAGCCTCAGGATTGGCATCAGTTGGTTACCTGTATCTCTGATCAGGTGGAGGAGCATAATCCGCTTATCGGCAGAGAGCTGGAGCTGGATAGAACCATCCAGGTGCTCTGTCGTGCCGAGAAGAATAATCCGCTTCACATCGGTGAGCCGGGTGTAGGCAAGACCGCCCTGGTTTATGGCCTTGCCAAACTCATCAATGAGAATCAGGTTCCTAATCGTCTCAAGGGAGCGCGCATCTACGGTATGGATATGGGACAGATGCTTGCCGGTGCCCAATATCGTGGCGATTTCGAAAAGCGCATCAAGATGGTGATGGAGGGAGCCGCCAAGGAAGGCAACACCATCATCTATATTGATGAGATTCATAATATGATAGGTGCAGGTCGTGGCTCTGATGGCGGACCTGATGCTTCCAATATGCTCAAGCAGTATCTGGAGGCAGGCGACATCCGATTCATCGGTTCCACCACCTACGAGGAATTCAACCGTTACATGGCTCAGAGCAAGGGCATCGTGCGCCGGTTCCAGCAGATAGATATCAAGGAACCTACCGAGGAGGAGGCTATCAAGATACTGGAGGGCTTGCAGTATAAATACAATAAGTTCCACAACGTGACTTATCGCAAGGACGCCCTGGAATATGCCGTCCGTGCCAGCGCCAAATACATCAGCAACCGCTGTCTGCCAGACAAGGCCATCGACCTGATGGATGAGGCGGGTGCTTATCTGGAGGTGCATCCTGTGGAATATCGCCAGCGTTCTTACGTAACCAAGGCGATTATCCAGCAGATTCTTACCAAGGTCTGCAAGATAGATGCGGCTGCCATCAAGGATGAAAACAATGATTCTCTGGCTACACTCCGCCAGCGCATACTCGACAAGATCTACGGTCAGGACAAGGCTGTGGATAAGGTAGTTGAGGCTGTGATGATGGCGAAGGCAGGACTGGTGGATGATGACAAGCCGATGGCTTCGCTGCTCTTCGTGGGGCCTACGGGCGTGGGTAAAACCGAGGTGGTCCGTGTTTTGGCTAAGGAACTCGGCATCGAGCTGGTACGCTTCGATATGAGTGAATACACCGAGAAGCATACCGTGGCTAAGCTCATCGGTTCGCCTGCCGGATACGTGGGTTATGAGGATGGAGGTCTTCTGACCGATGCCATTCGTAAGACACCAAACTGCGTGCTCCTGCTCGATGAGATTGAGAAGGCGCATAGCGACATCTACAACATCCTGCTCCAGGTGATGGATTATGCCCGGTTGACCGATAACAAGGGGCAGAAGGCAGATTTCAGAAACGTAATCCTCGTGATGACATCGAATGCCGGAGCGCAGTATGCTTCGCAGGCAAATGTAGGTTTCAGCGGTAATGTTACCCGTGGCGAGGCGATGCTGGCACAGGTGAAGAAGACCTTCAAGCCTGAGTTTATCAACCGTCTTTCCGACACCGTGGTGTTCAACGATATGGATAAGCACATGGCAGAGTTGATTCTTGCCAAGAAACTTCGTCAGCTCGATGCTAAGTTGGCTGCAAAGGGAGTTACCGTAACGTTAACCGATGCTGCGCGTGAACAGTTGCTGAAATGGGGGTTTACCAAGGAATATGGTGCCCGCGAGATGGACCGTGTCATCGGTAACCGCCTGAAACCGATCCTGATGAAGGCGCTGCTCTTCGGCAAACTCAAGAAGGGTGGCAAGGCGCATGTCGACTTTGACGGAAAGGAACTGGTGATTAATTATTAGAATGAATGTCTAGTCAAGAATATTCTTGATAAAAGATAAGCGTATGATATTACAGATAGATGAAAATGCGGAAGAGATTTACTTTCCCGATCCGCATTATGGCGATGAGGATGGATGCTTTGCGATTGGTGGCGATTTGAGTATCGACCGCCTGTTGCTGGCTTATAGCAATGGCATCTTTCCCTGGTATAGTTTCCGTGACCAGCCTGAAATACTCTGGTTCTGTCCGATGAAGCGTTTCGTCATCTTCCCTGATGAAATCCACATCAGTCATTCTATGCGTACCCTGATGAGGAAGAACCGATACAGCGTAGGAATCAACGAAGATTTCGATGGCGTGATACGGGGATGCAGTAAGACCAACGGACGGTATTGGGAAGATGGCGCATGGCTGGGCGAGAACATCATCCAGGCATTTACTGCCCTCCATAAGCAGGGCTTTGCGGCGAGCGTAGAGGTATGGGATAATGAAACCGATGAACTGGTGGGTGGACTTTATGGTGTCACCATCGGCAAGGTCTTTATCGGCGAGAGCATGTTCTCCCGGGTTCCGTCAGCCTCAAAGATTGCCCTCATCTTCCTTGCCAGATACTTGCAGGAGCATGGTGGCAAGATGATAGACTGCCAGTTGGAAACCCCTCATCTCAAATCGATGGGTGGCAGATATATTTCTTACGAGGAATATATGAAGATTATGAACGAAGAATAAGAGATGTTCTTCTGGGAATGGAAGAACATCTTCTTTTGAATAAAAAATAAAGGCTAGGTTCCCGATTCTGGAAAACCTAGCCTTTGTTTTTATCTAGCCTTTATCTAATTTTATTTAGAATATCGGTGTGCCGATGCAACCGTTAGGTGCCTGGATATGCAGCATCGCACAAACGGTAGCGGCAATATCTGTCATATAGTGAGGCTGGGCACTCTCGCCGTGCTGGATGCCCCAACCCATAAACAGGCAAGGAATATGGATATCGTATGGATTCCATGCGCCGTGGGTGGTTCCCTTGCTGCTGTAATAATCGTAGTGACCTGGTTTCAGTACAATCTGAACACCTCCGCTGCGCTCGCGGTTATAACCGTTAATGGCGCGGAACTTCAGCTCTTCAGGGATGCTCTCGGTAGAGGTCTTCTCCATGTCGAAGGCATAGTGCACGTCCTTGTCCTTCTTCAGTCTGTCTACTACCACCTGCTTGATGGCTGCGTAATCCAGACCGAGTTCTTCGATGATGTCTGTATTGAAGAATACCTGATAGTTCATAATGGTCTTTACTAGGTCCTTGTCGGTGTTGAACTTCGTCTTCAATATCTGGTTCAGTTCTTCCATCATTCCCTTCTTGTTCCAGATGCCGGCAGGGATTCGCTGGTCTTGCAGGAAGGTGGCGTTGTTTACGCCTCCATGGTCGGCGGTGAGGAAGGTGAGATAATTTCCCTTGCCCACGGTCTGGTCGAGATAAGCAAAGAAATCTGCCAATGCCTTATCTAATCTGAGATAGCAATCTTCTGTTTCGATGGCGTTCACGCCCACCTGATGTCCGATGTAGTCGGTGCTGGAGCAGCTGATGGTCAGCAAATCAGTATCTGTGTTTCTACCCAGATTTTCTCCCTCAATGGCAGCCTTGGCAATATCGAAAGTCAGGTTGCAGCCGAATGGGGTACTGCGGAGAATCTTGTAACCATGCTTTTTATATAAGGTAGGCAGGTCGAGTGGCAATACTGCCTTTTCGCCTTCAACAATTCCATTCTCGTAGTTGTTGTCATCGCTGGTGCTCTCCTTGTAGGAATCGATAGGATAGAGCGTCTCCCATTTCTTGGAAAGATACTTATTTGGGAGTTTCTGCTTGTTGAACTTGTTCACCCACTCAGGCAACTTCTCCATATAGAAAGTACTGGTGATGAACTTGCCCGACTTGTCATCAAACCAGAAAGCGCCATTGGCGTGATGGCCCGCAGGGAGGATGGATGCTCTGTCTTTCAATGCCACACCAATCACCTTAGAGCGGTTGTTGGTAGCCAGACGGAGTTCATCGCCGATGGTGGTTACCCACAGATTGCGAGGCGACATCTTGCCAGCCTTGCTGTCAGAACCTACCGGGTTGACGGTATCGTCGGCAGTACAATACACTACCTTTCCATCTTTCACGAAGTTATTTCCGGCAATTCCGTGGATGGAAGGAACGGAACCGGTCCAGATAGAAGAGTGACCGATGGCTGTAACCGAAGGGATGTAAGGAATCTTGCAGTTTTCTACGCTGAATCCTTCTCCGAGCATTCTCTTGAATCCGCCTTCGCCGTAGCGGGCGTAGTAGCGATAGAGATAATCCCATCGCATCTGGTCGATAACGATGCCTACAACGAGCTTAGGGCGTTGAGGCTGAGCCTGTGCAATGCCGCAGAAGCAGCAGAGCACGAAGATGAGTTTGATAATCTTATTCATAGTCAAAATGTCTTTTTTATACATAACCATTCAGTATTGTATATTAAAATTCGGTTGCAAAGATACAACTTATTTTGGTATTTAACGATAAAAAAGACGATTTTTACCCAAACTTCTCATGGCGTTCAATACAGCCAGTACCGTAACACCTACATCGGCAAAGACAGCCATCCACATGGTGCCGAGACCGATGGTGGCGAGAATCAGTACGGAAACCTTCACTCCGATGGCAAATATCACGTTCTCGTGAGCGATATGAATGGTTCTTCTGGCTATCTTTACGGCAAGGGCAATCTTTCTAGGGGCATCATCCATCAGTACTACATCGGCAGCTTCGATGGCTGCATCGCTACCCAGTCCACCCATGGCAATGCCCACATCGGCACGCTTCAATACAGGGGCATCGTTGATGCCATCGCCTACATAAGCGAGTGTCTTGCCTGCTGTTTTTGTCTTCAGCAGTTGTTCTACATGCGAAACCTTATCGGTTGGCAGCAGTTCTGCGCGGCACTCGTCCAGTCCCAGTTTGTGGGCAACATCTTCTCCCACTTCTCTTCGGTCGCCCGTCAGCATTACCGTTTTCTCTACTCCCAGTTCTTTCAGCTCTCTGATGGCATGGGCGCTTCCTTCCTTAAGGGTGTCGTTGATCACAATATGTCCTGCGTACTTGCCATCAATGGCGACGTGGATGATGGTTCCCACCTGGTTGCAGTCGTGCCATTGGGCACCGATGCTTTCCATCATCTTCTTGTTGCCGACGCAAACCACCTTTCCGTTCACTTTGGCACGGATACCCTGTCCGGCAATCTCCTCTACATCGGTTACCTCGCAGCCATCCGTTGCTTCTTGCGGGAAGGCTGTACGCAGGGCTGCGCCGATAGGGTGGGTAGTGAAATGCTCGGCATGAGCCGCCAGATGAAGCAGAATTTTCTCCTTGTCAGAATATTCGCCAATATGCACATTATCTGCATCGTGGGATGGATGGTCTGGGCAGGAATCATCTGCATGAACAGCTGCCACGGCAAACTCTCCGTGGGTCAGAGTACCCGTCTTGTCGAACACAACGGTTCCCACCTTGGCTAAAGCATCCATATAGTTGCTGCCCTTGATGAGAATACCGTTCCGGGAAGCTCCACCGATGCCGCCAAAGAAGGTGAGGGGCACGCTGATGACTAAGGCGCAAGGACAGGAAACTACCAGGAATATCAGGGCACGGTTGAGCCATAATGGGAGGTTCTCGCCAAAAGTTCCTTCGCCTACGATTCCTGTTGCTGCCAGGAATGGAGGAATAAGAGCCAGGGCGATGGCTGCGAAAACAACGATTGGAGTATAGACTCGGGCGAAACGGGTGATGAAGGCCTCGCTCTTCGACTTGTTCTTGTCTGCACTCTCTACCAGAGAGATTATCTTGGATACAGTACTCTCGCCAAAACTCTTGGTGGTGCGTACACGAACCACTCCTGAAAGGTTGATGCAACCGGACATGATAGTATCGCCTTCATTCAAATCCCGTGGCATACTCTCACCTGTCAGGGCAATGGTATTCAAGGCTGAGCTTCCCTCAACAACAATACCATCCAATGGAACTTTTTCTCCCGGACGGATTACGATAGTTTCTCCTATCTTGACGTCTTCCGGCGAAACTGACTCTACTTTTCCGTTTCTTTCAACATTTGCTACATCCGGTCGGATATTCATCAGATGCGAAATACTGTCGCGGCTCTTTCCTTCCGCATATCCTTCAAAGAGCTCGCCCACCTGAAAGAAGAGCATCACGAAGACAGCCTCTGGAAATTCTGTATCTGATTCAGGAAAGAATCCGATGCAAAGGGCTCCGATGGTAGCGATAGCCATCAGGAAGTTTTCGTTAAACATATCGCCCTTGGCAATACCTTCTGCAGCTTCGCCCAGCGTCTCATGTCCTATCAATAAATAAGGAATGAGATAGACGAGGAGCAACTGCCAGGTAGCCAGACTGTATTCCTTTTCGATGAAAACAGCGATAATCAGGAGGATGATGGTTGCTCCTATCAGAAAGAGTTTGGATTTCAAACCGCCTTCTTCATGGTGATGATGGTGGTGGCAACCGCACCCCTGGTGCTCATGTTCTTCTGTGCCGCATGAGCAATCATAATGATGTTCATGATGATGTTCGTGAGAATCTTCACAATGGCATTCATGATGATGTTCGTGAGAATGTTTCATTTCTTCCATAATTTTGCAATACTTTTAGTTCTATATACCCCGGAACATTCAGTTCCTTTTTCTTTTTCGGTTGCAAAATTACAAAAAGGTTTCTGCAACTTGGTTGCAAAAGTCCAAATCGCCCTCTTAAGGTATTTGGTCTGGTTCGTTCTGAAATCTTTTCCAACAGGGAGTCATACTGATTAAAAGAAACTAAGAAAATTAATGAGCAAAACAGATGATTTTATGCATTTTATTTGGATGTTTGGTTATTTAAGTATACCTTTGCAAGTGGGGTTGAGTGGTACACTTTTAAATTAGTATGTACATGGATAGATTGATAGAACTCATAAAAAGTAATTCCTTCTCAGCAGCAGAAAAGCTGTTGAGAAAGGAACTTGCTTTGTCACCAAATAACTGCTATTTGTTGACTCAACTTGCAAATGTCCTATGGAACAGATGCAAAGATAAGGAAGCTTTGTCTTATGCCGATAAAGCAAAAGAGGTATGCCCTGTCATGCCTCTCTTGAATTTTACTCGTGGCAGAATCCTTTGGTCGTTAGAAAAATATGAACAATCCATAGAAGAGTGGGATGTTGTTTTAAATATGACTATTGAGGAGGTTGCGGAAAATGGCTATGGTGTCAGATGGGCAAAGTCTGTCATCAATGATTCTAGATATTATAAGGCAGATTGTCTCTATCATCTTTTTAAAGATAAGGAGGCCTTGGCTCTCATGGAAGAGCATTTGTCACACCGAGGAAAAGGTATTGAAAGCGATTTCTCCAAAAAGGAAGCTGTTCTTTTCTATAAAGTATTAAAGTATAGTCATCCAAGGACTGTTGCAAAAGCCTCAGATATAGGATATGCTTCTGAATCTCAGCGGAATCGAATCTTGAAAAAGATTGATGCTTTGGAAGAGAGTAACAATAAGGAGAAACTAGTGCGTTATCTTCGTGTCATTTGCAAGCGTTATTCCAAAGAGTATTATTTGAAGACGATTCTTTCCGAGACCTATAAGACTATTGGGGATAAGGCAGGTTGCTTAACTTATGCAAAAGCAGCTTTTGAGCAAGAACCCAATGACCCTCTTGTTAAGTATGACTATGCTGTTGCGTTGATGTTTAACGGCTTATCTGAAGATGCTCTTTTGCAGTTTGAAGAATTAGTTGCGTTAGGGTTAGATTATATCGCATTCTCTGAACATGGTGAAGGAATAAGATGGGCAAAGAAACTTTTGCGGAATACGCAAAAACAAATAGACCAAATTCAAGCAATCTTGCAATAAAAAAGCAGTTAAGCACTTTCTGCTTAACTGCTTGATTTTCAAGCGTGGACCAGCTAGGGCTTGAACCTAGGACCTCCAGATTATGAGTCTGTTGCTCTAACCAACTGAGCTACAAGTCCATTGAATTTTTATCAAATTCGAGTGCAAAGATACTAGATTTTAGGCAAATAACCAAATAAAATCTTAAAAATTTTCCTTGAATCAGAAAAATAGCGTATCTTTGCACCAAATTATGTGCGCACACGTGCGTATGTACTTATTAATCGTACAAAAGAAAAGTATTTCTATTCAGAAATGGACATAGACAAAAACAAAAGAATCGGTCTTACCGACGAACAAGTAAAACAGAGTAGGGAACAGCATGGCAAAAACGTGCTAACCCCTCCTCAACGTACTTCATTATGGAAACTGTATTTGGATAAGTATCGCGATCCGATTATCCAGATACTTCTTGTGGCGGCTTTCGTATCCCTCATCCTCGCTTTTATCGAAAAGAATTTCATGGAGACCATCGGTATCTTCGTGGCTGTTTTCCTTGCTACCACCGTGGGCTTCTACTTTGAGCGCGATGCTGCCAAGAAGTTTAATCTGCTCACGGCACTCAGCGAAGAGCAGCCGGTTAAGGTGCGCCGCAATGGTAAGGTGATGGAGATTCCGCGCCACGATGTGGTAGTGGGAGATGTAGTGCTCGTGGAAGTGGGCGACGAGGTGCCTGCCGATGGAGAACTCATCGTCTGCAACGACCTGCAGATTAATGAATCTACCCTGACGGGCGAACCCGTTACCGAGAAATCTCTGGAGGGCGGTGGTGATGGAGCCTATCCACGCAACGTCATCCTCCGTTCTACCATGGTGATGAATGGCAGAGGCGAGTTCGTGGTTACTGCCGTGGGCGATGCTACCGAGATTGGTAAGGTGGCGAAGAAATCTACCGAACAGACTTCGGTGGAGACACCGCTACACATGCAGCTCGATAAGTTGGCAAAGATGATTTCCAAGGTAGGCTCCGTGGTATCTGTGGCAGCCTTCTTCATCTTCCTGATTCATGATATCCTCACCAACCCTGCATGGGGCGGCAAGGATTATTTCTATATGGCAGAGATCGTGCTGAAATACTTCATGATGGCTGTTACCCTGATTGTGATGGCGGTGCCGGAGGGATTGCCGATGGCGATTACCCTTTCTCTGGCACTCAACATGCGAAGGATGCTGAAGTCGAACAATCTGGTGCGCAAGCTCCATGCCTGCGAAACCATGGGTGCCGTTACCGTGATCTGTACCGATAAAACCGGTACGCTTACCCAGAACAAGATGCAGGTGAGCGCCCTGGAACTCAAGCAGGGCGATGAGGCGCTGCTTGATACCGCCATTGCCCTCAACTCTACAGCTGAGTTGAATGACGGCAAACCTATCGGAAACCCTACCGAGTCGGCTCTCCTGCTCTGGCTCGATGCCCAGGGCAAGGATTATGAAGAACTCCGCAAGCAGGTGAACGTGCTCAAGCAGTTGCCTTTCTCTACCGAGAGAAAGATGATGGCAACCTTGGCAGAAGTTGATGGCGAGACCTATCTCTTCGTAAAGGGTGCGCCTGAAATCGTGATGAAGAAATGCATCATCGAAGATAGAATGCAGAGACAGTCAGCCGAAGAACTCGATGAGTGGCAGCATAAGGCTATGAGAACCCTGGCATTCGCCTATAAGAAGATAGAAGCTTCTATCATGAGAACTTCCAGAACCTCTACTGCCGAAGTGGTAGCACTTCTCGATGCCAACGACCTTCAGTTGCAGGCCATTGCAGCCATTGCCGATCCTATCCGTCCGGATGTTCCTGCCGCCGTGCAGGAGTGCCGCCATGCGGGTATCGAGGTGAAGGTGGTTACGGGTGATACGGCTGCCACCGCCTTGGAGATAGGCAAGCAGATTGGTGTCTTCGAAGATGAACCTGAGAATATCGGAGCAGATGGCTCTCTGACTTCGCTCGACCAGCAGATGATTACGGGCGAACAGTGGGAGGCGCTTTCTGATGAAGAGGCTTACGAGCGGGCAAAGGATATCCGTGTGATGAGCCGTGCCCGTCCTACCGATAAGCAACGACTGGTGGCGATGCTCCAGAAGCGTGGCGAGGTGGTTGCCGTTACAGGCGACGGTACCAACGATGCTCCGGCGCTTCACTATGCCCACGTGGGCTTGTCGCTGGGTTCGGGAACTTCCGTGGCTAAGGAGGCTTCGGATATGACCCTGCTCGATGATTCCTTCAAGTCTATCGCCAACGCCGTGATGTGGGGACGCTCGCTCTATCGCAACCTGCAGCGCTTCCTCTTCTTCCAGTTGGTAGTCAATGTGGCAGCTCTCCTGCTTGTGCTTGGCGGCTCAGTTATCGGAACTGAAATGCCGTTGACGGTAACCCAGATTCTTTGGGTGAACCTTATCATGGATACCTTCGCAGCCTTGGCACTTGCCTCATTGCCTCCATCTCACGAGGTGATGAAGGATAAGCCACGCAAGGCATCCGATTTCATCATCAACAAGAGCATCGGTTTCGGCATTCTGTTCTGCGGCATCGTCTTCTTCCTCGTTATGTTTGCCCTGCTGGTTTACTGCGAGCGCAGAGGCAAGGGTGGAGTAGATGTGCATGAGCTGACCATGTTCTTCACCACCTTCGTGATGATCCAGTTCTGGAACCTCTTCAATGCCAAGGCGCTGATGAGTCATCACACCGCTTTCCGCCATTTCCTGAAGGATAAGGGAATGATTCTGGTGCTTGTACTGGTATTGGTGGGTCAGTGGATTATCGTCACCTTTGGTGGCGAAATGTTCCGCACCACACCATTGTCGCTCCACGAGTGGCTGCTCATCATCGGCTCAACCTCTGTTGTGCTCTGGGTGGGCGAGCTATGGAGAGCTTTTAAGAGAATGATAGCAAAGAGAAGATAGAATGAATACAATACATTATAACGATACGGTGCAGTTGCCGCCATGTGTGGCAACCATCGGTTTCTTCGATGGGGTGCATCGGGGACATCAGTTCCTGATTCATCATCTCGTAGAGACAGCACGAAAGGATGGCTTGCAATCCACCGTCATCACCTTCGATGCGCATCCCCGCAAGGTATTGCAGGCGGATTATCAGCCTGAGATGCTGAGCACGCTCGATTCCAAACTGCTGCTGCTTTCGAAGACGGAAGTGGATAATGCCGTGGTGCTGCATTTCGACAAGACGATGGCTGCGATGTCGGCAAGAGAGTTTATGCAGCAGGTGCTCCACGACCATCTCAACGTAAGGAAACTCTTCATCGGCTACGACCATCGCTTCGGTCACAACCGCGAGGAGACTTTCGAAGATTACTTGCGCTACGGCAAGGAGATGGGCATTGAGGTAATCAGGAACGAAGCCTTCCAGATAGATGGCATCAACATCTCTTCTTCTGTAATCCGCTCTTTGCTGAAAGAGGGAGAAGTGGAGATGGCAGCCCGGTGCCTCGGTTTCCCTTATACCATCATCGGAAAGGTGGTGAACGGATTCCATGAAGGCAGAAAGCTCGGTTTCCCTACAGCCAATCTCGACATCTCGCACTTCGGACAGATGATTCCTGCCCCTGGCGTCTATGCCGTAAAGGTAAGACTGGAGAACTCGGTGGTATGGAAGCGGGGAATGATGAATGTGGGCAACCGCCCAACCTTCAATGGCAAGCAGATAACCCTGGAGGCTCATATCTTCAATTTCGATGGCGACATCTACGACCAGCTCCTGCTTGTAGGCTTCATGAAGCGGATACGGGGCGAGCAGAAGTTTGATTCGCCTGAGGAACTGGCAGAGCAGTTGAAGGAGGATGAGAAAACAGTAATGGATTTTTTTTATAAGGAGATAGATAACAATGGCAAAGATTAATTTAAAGAGAGGTTTGACGGATGTGGTCCTTTACCTTATTATATTTATAGTAGTACAGATCATCATGATGTATGCCGGTGCAGGAATCTGGGCAGGTATCAAGGGCGAAGGTTATCAGGCGACGCTTCAGGCAGCAAGTACGGGCGGTAACGCCATTCTTACGGCGCTTGTTTCGGTGTTCAGCAGTGTCATCACCCTCATCATCTTCCTGAAGACGAAGTGGACGCCGCTTACCCGCAGTTATCTGCTTTCCAAGCCTTGGGGCACGCTTCTCTGGGTGGCATTGTTCTCCCTGGGAACCATCATTCCCCTGTCGTTCCTCTATGAACAGCTGGGCATCGAGATGGATGAGAATACTCAGCAGATATTCTCCTCGCTGATGAAGGAGCCTTGGGGCTATGTAGCGGTCGGCATCCTGGCGCCTCTTGCCGAAGAGGTTGTATTCCGTGGAGCCATCCTCCGCACCCTGCTGGGCATCATGAGCAAGAAGAACCATTGGGTTGCCATCATGATTTCGGCAGCCATCTTCGGAGCGGTTCATTGCAACCAGGCGCAGTTTATCAATGCCCTTCTGATGGGGTTGCTCCTGGGTTGGATGTATTATCGCACCGGGAGTCTTGTTCCGGGCATCCTGCTCCACTGGGTAAACAATACGATGGCGTATGTACTTGCCAATATCATGCCGCAGAGCGACGGTAAGCTCATCGACCTCTTCCATGGCGATGAGAAGACCATGTATTATGCCGTAGGCTTCTCTCTCTGCATCATGATTCCAAGTTTCATACAGATGATTATCAGATTAAAGAAAGCAAAGGCTTAAGAGATAAATAAACGAGTAAAAAGGTTACCTGTATGGGTAGCCTTTTTTCAGATATATAATCAGATAGATCAGTAGATTTTATGAAGATAATAGAAAGCAGCATTATAGGAAAGAAGAGCCAGGAGGCTTGTGAGGATGGAATGGTAGTTACCGATGATTTCATCGCTGTGATTGATGGCAGTACGAGCAAGACTCCGAAGCATCTCAATCCTGATATGAAGAACGGAAGATACGCCATGATGCTTATCTCGGAGTATATTCGTGAGGAGTTGAAAGCGGATGCCTCGGTAGATGATTTCTGCCAGGGCGTTACTGCCTATATTTATAATAAGGTGTATGAAAAGCTTGGGGTGGAAGAGCGGTTGAAGGAACATCCCGAAGAGCGACTTACCGCTTCGGCTATCCTTTATAGCCGGACAAGGAATGAGGTCTGGATGGTGGGTGATTGCCAGGCAATCATCGATGGAAAGCTTTATGAGAACGGCAAGCCTTATGAGCAGGAGATTGCCAGAAAGAGGGTAGAACTGATAGAGCAGGGCCTTTCGCCTGCTGAGGCTAGAAAGCAGATAGAGCCATTATTGATCGAGGCGATGCTTTCCGGGCAGAACCAGACCTATACGGTTATCGATGGATTTCCGATTTATCAGGAGGGAGTGAAGGTTGTTTCGGTTTCAGATTCCAGTTCTGTTCAGGATTCTGTTTCATCATCAGATTCTTGTTCTGTTCAAGATCCTGTTTCCTGCTCAGGCTCCGCTTCTGCATCAGATACAATTCCATCTTCTTCCTCCGAGATAGTATTGGCGAGCGATGGTTATCCGTTCCTGAAGCCATCCTTGGCAGCGAGCGAGGCGGCATTGGCAGAGCAGATTGCCAACGACCCTCAGAACATCCATTCCTTTATCGCCACCAAGGGTATCGTAGAGGGCAATAAGAGCTTTGATGATAGAACTTATATTCGATTTGTTTATTGCCAGTAAATAAAAACCGCAGATTTATTTATTGGCAATAAACAAAAATGGCTGATTTCGCCAGAAAAAAATAACACGGACAAATTGAATTTGTCCGGTTTGTTTATCTGGAGGTCTGTAACTACCCAATAATCAGTAGATTATGAGCTTTCGGACAATTTGTCCGGACAAATTCAATTTGTCCGTGTTATTTTTTTAGCATGAAATGACAAGTAATGGCAAGGATTTCTATCCGGCAAGCGATGTATTCCCAAGAAGAAAACGATGACTTCTGCACCGAGAAACGGTGAGTTCTGGAGGAGAAAACTATGAGTTAGATTTATTAACATAAAGCTCTAAAGCAGCCAAAGGAGAATAAGAGAGGTTGGAACGTAAAC
>JAJXBQ010000320.1:0-2688 GCA_021640525.1 Segatella copri | reverse complement strand
TTCTTTCATTATTTTATTCTAGGTTGATACTCAAACCTAAACCTCTCAACTCGTGTAACAATACGTTCAAGGATTCCGGAATACCGGGTTGCGGCATCGGTTCACCTTTCACAATTGCTTCATAAGCCTTAGAACGTCCTACTACGTCGTCAGACTTAATAGTCAAGATTTCCTGCAGGATATGAGCAGCACCGAAGCCTTCGAGTGCCCAAACCTCCATTTCTCCGAAACGCTGACCACCGAACTGTGCTTTACCACCAAGAGGTTGCTGAGTAATCAATGAGTACGGACCGATAGAACGAGCATGCATCTTGTCTTCAACCATGTGGCCCAACTTCAACATGTAAGTTACGCCCACAGTAGCTGCCTGGTCAAATTGCTCACCTGTACCACCATCACAAAGATAAGTCTTACAGTAGCGAGGCAATCCTGCCTTGTCTGTCCACTGATCCAGATCTTCCATGGTAGCACCGTCGAAAATAGGAGTCGCAAATTTCACGCCCAACGTTTTTCCGGCACGTCCGAGTACAGCTTCAAAAATCTGACCAATGTTCATACGAGAAGGCACACCCAACGGATTCAGTACAATGTCAACCGGAGTACCATCTGCCAAGAACGGCATATCTTCCTGACGCACAACACGTGACACGATACCCTTGTTACCGTGACGACCTGCCATCTTATCACCTACACCAATCTTACGTTTCTTAGCAATATATACTTTAGCCATCTGAATGATACCAGCCGGAAGTTCATCACCGATAGTGATAGCAAACTTCTTACGCTTCAATTCAGCATCCAGCTCTTTGTATTTCTTGATAAAGTTCATAACCAGATCACGAACCATACCATTAGTATGGTCATCACTAGTCCAGTTACTCAGCTGAATAGAAGTAAAGTCAAGTGAATCAAAATCAGAAGCACTGAACTTAGATCCCTTAGCAATAACTTCTGCTCCTAAGTAGTCTTTCACACCCTGAGAAACCTTGCCTTCAGTCAAAGTCATCAGTTTCTTAACCAGAATGCGCTTCAAGTCTGCAACCTTTGATTCAAACTCATCGTCAATCTTAGGCAACAATGCTTTATCCGCCAGTTTAGAGCTACGGTTCTTGATTACACGTGAGAAAAGTTTCTTATCAATAACAACACCTTTCAAAGAAGGAGAAGCTTTTAAAGAAGCATCTTTCACATCACCTGCCTTATCACCGAAGATAGCACGAAGTAGTTTTTCTTCCGGAGAAGGATCAGATTCACCTTTCGGAGTAATCTTACCGATCATGATATCACCCGGTTCGATACGCGCACCGATTCTTACGATACCATTTTCATCCAGGTCTTTAGTAGCTTCCTCACTTACATTCGGAATATCAGAAGTCAATTCTTCCATACCACGCTTCGTTTCACGAACTTCCAAAGAGTATTCTTCTACGTGAACAGAAGTCAACAAGTCCTCGCGAACCACGCGTTCGTTCAATACGATAGCATCCTCATAGTTATATCCCTTCCATGGCATATAAGCAACCAACAGGTTTTTACCCAAAGCTAATTCACCCTTTTCGGTAGAATAACCTTCAGTCAGGATGTCACCCTTCTTCACGCGCTGACCTTTGTCACAAATCGGACGCAAGTCAATAGTCATGTTCTGGTTCGTCTTACGGAACTTCGGAATTCTATATTCTTTCAAAGCAGGCTCGAAGCTTACAAATTCTTCGTCCTCTGTACGGTCATACAAAATACGGATCGTAGTAGCATCAACGAAGTCAACAACACCATCGCCTTCTGCAGTAATCTGCGTGCGAGAGTCTCTCACTAACTGTCGTTCGATACCTGTACCTACAATCGGAGCTTCACTTCTCAACAAAGGAACTGCCTGGCGCATCATGTTTGATCCCATCAATGCACGGTTAGCATCATCATGTTCCAGGAACGGAATCAGTGAAGCAGCAATCGATGCAATCTGCTGAGGAGAAACGTCCATCAAATCTACTTCAGACGGTTCTACAACCGGGAAGTCAGCGTCCTGACGAGATTTAACTTTATTGCGAACAAATGTACCGTCATCATTCAACGGAGCATTACCCTGTGCAATAATCTTTTCTTCTTCTTCTTCAGCAGTCAGATAAACCAGACCATTATCGGAAAGATCCACTTTTCCGTTTTCCACCTTACGGTACGGAGTTTCAATGAATCCCAGCTCATTAATTTTAGCGAATACACACAAGGAAGAAATCAAACCGATATTCGGACCTTCAGGAGTCTCAATCGGACAAAGACGACCGTAGTGTGTATAGTGAACGTCACGAACCTCAAATCCGGCACGTTCACGAGAAAGACCACCAGGACCTAGGGCAGACATACGGCGCTTGTGCGTAATTTCAGCCAACGGGTTTGTCTGGTCCATGAACTGTGACAAAGCATTTGTTCCAAAGAAAGAATTGATCACAGAAGAAATAGTCTTCGCATTGATCAAATCAATCGGAGTAAATACTTCATTGTCACGAACGTTCATACGTTCACGAATCGTACGAGACATACGAGCCAGACCAACAGCAAACTGGTTAGAAAGCTGTTCACCTACTGTACGTACACGACGGTTGCTCAAGTGGTCAATATCATCCACATCTGCTTTTGAATTAATCAACTCAATCAGATATTTGATGATTTCAATGATATCTTCCTTCGTGAGGA
>JAJXBQ010000066.1:0-15274 GCA_021640525.1 Segatella copri | reverse complement strand
TTTTCTCGCTTTTTTTTGTACTTTTGCAGAAATTTAACGCAAAAGATTATATGATACAGTCAATGACAGGCTTCGGAAAAGCTACCGCGGCCTTTAAAACAAAGAAGATTAATGTAGAGATAAAGTCATTAAATAGCAAGACGCTTGACCTCTCTACTCGTATTGCTCCGCTCTATAGAGAGAAGGAGATGGAAATCCGTCAGTATATCTCTAAAAATCTAGAAAGAGGCAAGGTTGACTTCGCCATCTGGATTGATAAGGATGCTACTACAGATGCTACTCCTATCAACGCGGCGCTTGTACAGAATTATTACCAGCAAATCAAGAAGATTTCGGCTGAAACAGGCATTCCTGAGCCAACCGACTGGTACAGCACTCTGTTGCGTCTTCCTGATGTAACAACGAAGACGGATGTGGAAGAATTGAGCGATGAGGAGTGGGAAGTGGCAAAAAATGCAATTTGCGAGGCTGTGAACCATCTCGTAGCCTTCCGCAAGCAGGAAGGAGCCGCTCTCCAGAAGAAATTCACAGAGAAGGTGGATAACATCCAGACTCTCCTTGCCAGCATCGAACCATACGAGAAGGCTCGCGTGGAGAAGATCAGACAGAACATCGTTAACGGCCTGCAGCAGATTCCGAATGTGGATTATGACAAGAACCGCCTGGAGCAGGAACTCATCTACTACATCGAGAAGCTCGACATCAGTGAGGAGAAGCAGCGCCTTGCCAACCACCTGAAGTATTTCCGCGAGACCATGAATGAGGAAGGTCATGGTGTAGGAAAGAAACTCGGTTTCATCGCACAGGAAATGGGACGCGAAATCAACACCACCGGCTCTAAGAGCAACCAGGCTGAAATGCAGAACATCGTGGTGAAGATGAAGGACGAACTGGAGCAGATCAAGGAGCAGGTGCTGAATGCCCTCTAAACAAGAGACAGGCACCTTCTCTCTCCCCGAGAGCCGCCTCAAAAGCCCCCTCAAGTGGCGTTTTTGAAAGCCTCGCCCTGTTCCAGGCGATTCCATCGCCTGTCCAAAAAGCCCCCCTATCAAACAGCAAATAAAGAAAAGAAGAAGAAAAAATGAAGAACGGATTGTTAATTTTCAGCGCCCCATCGGGCAGCGGTAAGAGCACCATCGTAAACTGGCTGATGAAAGAGCACCCGGAATTGAAGCTGGCTTTCTCTATCAGCTGCACCTCTCGTGCTCCGCGCGGTACAGAACAGAATGGTGTTGAGTATTTCTTCCTCTCTCCAGAGGAATTCAAGGCTAAGATTGAGGCTGACGAGTTCCTGGAGTACGAGGAGGTTTACCAGGACAGATTCTACGGCACCCTGAAGTCACAGGTAGAAAACCAGCTTGCCAAGGGCGAGTCGGTGATTTTCGATGTTGACGTGAAGGGTGGTGTAAACATCAAGAAGTTTTATGGCGAGCGTGCCTTGAGCATCTTTGTCCAGCCACCTTCGGTAGAAGAATTGCGCCGCCGTCTGGTTGGCCGCAATACTGATGCGCCTGAGGTGATTGAGCAGCGCCTTGCCAAGGCAAGCTATGAGTTGACCTTCGCCCCTCAGTTTGACCACGTGGTCGTAAACGATGACCTGGAGAAGGCTCAGCAGGAGGTTTATCAGCTCGTCAAGGCCTTCCTAGACGCAGAGTAAGAAATGAAGAAGGTAGGAATCTTTGGCGGTAGCTTCAACCCCATCCATACGGGCCATATTGCATTGGCGAAAAGCCTTTGCGAGAAGGCCTGCCTGGATGAGGTGTGGTTCATGGTTTCGCCCATGAACCCATTCAAGAAGACCGCTACCGACTTGCTCGACGACCAGCTGCGCCTGGAAATGGTAGAAAAAGCGCTGGAGCACGAGCCACAACTGAAGGCATGCGACTACGAGTTCCGCCTGCCTAAGCCATCTTATACCTGGCACACGCTGCAAGCCATCAGCAAGGATTACCCGGAAAACGAGTTCACCCTGCTGATTGGTGGCGACAACTGGGCTGCTTTCGACAAGTGGTACCACCACGACGACATTCTAGCCCACTATCCCATCGTGGTTTATCCGCGCCAGGGAGCCTGCATAGGCAATGTGCCTGAAGGCGTTACCATCGTAGAAACTCCACTGCTCAACATCAGCAGCACGGAAATCAGAAAGCGTATCAAAGAGGAGGAAAGCATCAGGGGAATGGTGCCGGAATGCATCGAACAACTGGCTGTCAGAAACTACAGGCAGCTCTAAGCATCCCTCTCTCCGAAAACGCTTAAAATCATATTTAAACAACAAACAGCAAAAAATGAGTTGGAAAGAAATCATTAAGAAGTGTCTGAACGTGGCTTCTGCGCCGATTCGCAGAAATGCCAACTTCTTTGTGTTCATGTACCTGCTGGGCATGATCAGTTCTATCGTGACTACACCAGCCAAGGGGACTTTATACGACAATCTGTTCCTGGAACTCTTTGTCGACCTCTATGTTGTGTGTGCCGTTGTCGCCATCTTCCCCAAGAAGGTGCGCTGGGGTCTGCGTGCCGTACTATACCTTATATTATATAGTACAGCTGCCGCCGACACCTATTGCTACGTGAATTTCGGCTCTACGCTCAACCCTTCTATGCTGATGCTGGTGGGCGAGACCAACAGTTCGGAGGCTAGCAGTTTCCTCTCAGCCCTCATCTCTGCCGAGGTTCTCTTCAGTAGTGTGGGCTGGATCCTGCTTCTCGCTCTCATCCAGATTCTCATCGCCATCTTCCGCAAGCAACTCATCAAGCTATACGTTTTCATCATTACCGTTCTGGAGTTGGCTTCTGTCAAGAAACGGCTGATGGCTATCCCCCGCATGACTGCAGCCATGCCTGCCAGCTTCGGAATCCTATGCCTCACCATCTTCATCATAGGATGCTGCACCTCCTGGCACAACAAGATGGCTTACCATAAACTCATGAACGGTAGAACGATAGGCGAAGTAGAGCATATCCTGACAGAAAAAGATCATGCTGTACTCTATCTACCAATCTACCGACTCCAATTCAGTATCTATGCCAACCAGCTGGCTGCGCATCAGATTACCCAACTCATTCATGCTGCCCACGAGGTAAAGGTTGACAGCTGCAGCTACCGTTCGCCAAACATCGTACTGATTATCGGCGAAAGCTTCGGCCGCCATCATTCCCAGCAGTACGGCTATTTTATGGATACCACTCCACAGCAGGTAGCCTTGGAGAAATCGCGCAAGCTCACCAAGTTTACCGATGTGGTAACCTGCTGGAACCTGACCAGTTTCGTTTTCAAGAACATGCTCTCTACCCATGTGGTAGGCGAGAAAGGCGAATGGTGCGACTATCCGCTCTTCCCTGAAGTGTTCCGAAAGGCAGGCTACAACGTAACCTTCATCACCAACGAATTCCTGCCACAGGCAAAGGAGGCGGTTTACGACTTCAGCGGCGGTTTCTTCCTGAACAACCCGGAACTGAGCAAACTTCAGTTTGACCATCGCAACACCCAACTCCACGACCTGGACGACGGACTGCTGAAGGATTATGATGACAGTCTGAAGAACTTCCAGAAGGAGCACAACCTCACCATCTTCCACCTGATGGGACAGCATGTAAACTATAAGCTGCGCTACCGCACGAAGCAAGCCCGCTTCTGGGCAAGCAGTTATGAAGACAAGCGCCCTGAACTGACCGATGCCCAGCGCAAGATGCTGAGTCATTACGATAACGCCACCCTCTACAACGACTCTATCGTAGCCCAGATTGTAAAGCGGTTCCAGAAGCAGGATGCCATCGTCATCTACGTGCCCGACCATGGCGAGGAATGCTACGAAGAGAATCGTGGCTTCATCTGCCGTAACCACTCTGCAGAAATCGACTGGCCGCTGGCTCACTATGAGTTTGAAATTCCGTTCTGGATATACTGTTCGCCAAAATATATCAGAAATCACCGCGACATTTACCGTCAGATACGCAAGGCTAAGGACAAGCGCTTCATGACCGATGCCCTGCCTCATCTCCTGCTGTATCTGGCTGGCATCGAGACACCTACCTATAAGGAGGAATATAACATCCTGAGTCCGAAATATGACGAGATGCGGCCACGTATTCTCAAAAACTCTGCCGACTACGACAAACTTCGTGATGCGCATCTGGAAAAGATAAAAAAGGAAGAAAGTAAAAAGGTAAAAAAGAAAGAAAGGAGAAACTGATTATGAATAGTGCTATTCTATCACGCCCGGCATGCAATGCCCTGAGAGGACTCGCCATCATCGGCATCTTCTTGCATAACTACTGCCATTGGCTGGGACCTATTGTCAAGGAGAACGAGTATCAATACTTCCAGCACAATGTTGACTGGCTGAACCAGGTAATGGTCAGCATGGACCTCAACCTGCCTGTGCACCTGCTCTCGTTCTTCGGTCATTACGGTGTGCCCGTATTCCTCTTCCTGAGTGCTTACGGACTGGTGATGAAATACGAGGCTAAACCTCATCTCTCTACCGAACAGCAGACCAGAATGTACAGCATCTCGGGCAAGAAACTTACAGGAAGCATCAACTGGCGCGAACCGCTCCACTTTATCCGCTATCACTATCTGAAACTCTTCAAGATGATGATAGCAGGTTTCGTGGCATTCACGATGCTCGACCTTATCACGCCTGGCTCTCACCACTATGCAGCGCTCGACATCGTTGCGATGCTGGGCATGTTCAATAATGTATTGCCAAATCCGGATAACATCATCTGGCCGGGTCCGTACTGGTTCTTCGGTCTGATGCTGCAACTTTACATCGTCTATCGACTGCTGCTCTATCGCCGTCATTGGGGATGGACCGTAGGATTGATGGCCATCTGCATCGGCATCCAGCTCATCCTGGGTTTTGACAATCCAGAAAGTGAAGTGATGAACCGCTACCGCTACAACTTTATGGGCGGCATGCTGCCATTCGGACTGGGCATCCTCTATGCCCGCTATGGCGAGAAGATTCTGATGACCTTCCATTCGCCTATCACCAATTTCTTTGGCTGCATCTTCTGCATCTCGCTGATTTACAGTTTGAGCGGCAGCATGGTTGGCTGGACCTTCGTGCCTTTTTTCTTCTGTCTGCTGAGCGTATTGGTAGCCGACCTTCTTCAGAACATCAGCTGGTTATCAGGAATTTATAAGGTATTAGAGTGGATGGGCAGCATCTCCGCCGCCCTCTTCGTATGCCACCCTATCACCCGCAAGATATTCATCCCTATCAGCCGTCAGGGCGACATCTATGCCGGCCTGCTCCTCTACATCATATCGAGCATCTGCCTGGCATGGCTCTTCACCCAACTGATGAAGAAGATTCCAAACCCGAAATATTAAAAGAAAATCATGAAGATAAAAGATATAGAATTGGCGAATATCAGCCGGTTTCGCGGCGAGTTGATGGGAGCAGCCATGCTGTTCATCATCCTCTTTCATGTGGCATTGCCTAGAGAAGATGCCTTTTTCGGGCTTCGCAGAATGGGCAATGTCGGTGTAGACATGTTCCTCTTTCTCAGCGGAATAGGTCTCTGGTTCTCGTGGATGAAGAATCCTTCTGCCAAGCATTTCTTCATCCGCCGTTATCTGCGCATCTACCCTACCTGGCTCATCATAGCCTGCCTCTTCTATATCCCGGCTTTCCAGGGCGGAAGCACCTGGAACTGGATCTATCTCTTTGGAGAGATAACCATCAACTGGGGGTTCTGGCTGCATGATGAGCTCAACTTCTGGTACATCCCGGCTACGATGATGCTCTATCTCTTTGCCCCTGCCTACATGGAACTCATCAAGCGCCATCCTATCTACCGCTGGCTGCCGGTGGTGATGATTATGTGGTGCATCCTGGTACAATATGTCACCCCAATACATCAGGCTGTAGGACACCTGGAGATTTTCTGGAGCCGCGTGCCTATCTTCTTCATCGGCATCAACATGGGTGAGATGGTTAGACAGAAGCAGACACTCGACGGCGCTTCGATATGGATGATTTGGCTCATGTTCCTGATGACGCTGCTGGCGAGCATCTTCCTGGAACAGGAGAAGCACGGCATGTTTCCGCTCTTCCTGGAACGCATGCTCTATATCCCGCTCACCATCACGAGTATCCTGCTGCTGAACCGCATCTTCCGCCGCACCCCGAGCTGGTTTAACAAGGGGTTCATGTTTGTGGGAGCGCTGAGTCTGGAGTGTTATCTGCTCCATATCCACTTCGTGCTGAAATACCTAGAGCCGCATCACTTGGGCTATTGGCCTACCTTCTTCCTCTGTATAGGCATCACCCTGCCTGCAGCATGGATTCTGAGCAAGATAGCCGGATGGATTTCTAAAGAGTTAGCTAAGTTTATCAAGTAAAAAGGAGTTTATTTATTAAGAAAAATAGGAGTTTTATGAACGAGAATAAATTGGAAGACAGTAAAGGTTTTGCTGCGCTGCTGCGACTGGTTCGCCCGAAACAATGGATCAAGAATGGCTTTATCTTCTTACCGCTGTTCTTTGGCGGCGCCCTGTTGCATGCAGATGCCCTGCAGGCGGGTCTGATTACTTTCTTCGCCTACAGTTTTGCCGCATCGAGCATCTATTGTTTCAACGATATCTATGATGTGGAGGCCGACCGCCGCCACCCGGTCAAGTGCCATCGTCCGATAGCATCGGGAGCGGTCAGCATCAAGCAGGCATACGGACTGATGTTCCTGATGTTTGCCCTCTCTATGGGTATATGCAGCCTGCTCGGATCATGGGAGACGATGGGAATCATCATCTTCTATTGGTTTCTGAATCTCGGCTACTGCGCCAAATTCAAGCAATATGCCATCATTGATGTGTGTATCGTAGCTTTCGGTTTCGTACTCCGTCTGCTGGCAGGTGGTGTAGCAACGGGCATCGTACTCAGTAAGTGGATTGTGCTGATGACCTTCCTCATCACCCTCTTTATGAGTTTTGCCAAGCGCCGCGATGATGTGCTGCGCATGGAGAAGACGGGCGAGGCTCCCCGCAAGAATACCATCCGCTACAACCTCACCTTCATCAACCAGGCTATCACGATTACGGCTTCCGTAACCCTGGTATGTTACATCATGTATACGGTGAGTCCGGAGGTGATTGATAATTTCCATACTGATTATCTCTATCTTACGAGTGTCTTTGTGCTGGTCGGTTTGCTGAGATACATCCAGATAGCTGTGGTAGACCAGAAGAGTGGTGACCCTACGAAGATTATCCTGCGCGACCGCATCACCCAGTTTATCGTGCTTGCCTGGTTGCTCTCCTTCCTGATCCTTATTTATATCGTATAAGAAAATGAAGAAAAAATTATATTGTTTCGATTTCGACGGAACGCTGACAACAAGCGATACCCTGTTGGAATTCATCAGATATGCCAAGGGTACCGGTCGGTTTCTGATGGTTTTCCTGATGTACAGTCCGCTCCTGGTACTGATGAAGCTGCATCTCTTTCCCAACTGGAAGGCGAAGCAACTCATCTTTGCCCATCTCTTTGCCGGCATGCGTATCGAGAAGTTTGATGCGCTCTGCCGCGATTTTGCCGAAGAATACCAGCATCTGTTGCGCCCCAAAGGTGTTACGCTGGTACACGAAGCCCTGGTTGCAGGTGCTCAGGTTTTCATCGTGAGTGCCAGCATCGACAATTGGGTCCGCCCGTTCTTTAAAGTTCGCGGCCTGGATGGAGTCAGGGTTTTAGGCACCCAGATAGAAGTGATTGACGGCAGACTTACCGGCAAGTTCAAGAGCAACAACTGCTATGGCGAGGAAAAGGTGCATCGCATCTGCGAGGCACTGACCACCACTGCCGCCAATGCCTACGGTACCCCCTCATTATCTTTCGACCGCTCCCAATACGAGATAGAGGCATTTGGCGACAGCCGAGGCGACAAGGAGATGCTCGCCTATGCCGATAAAGGTCATTACAAGCCTTTTAGATAAAACGTGGTTATTAGCCCAAAATCAAGTGAACAGGTCGTCCATTGTAATTTGTACTTGAGCCAAGGCTGCATACTGTGTAAGGCGCACGCCAAAAGTAGTAATCATCGTTGGGATAATGCCACTTTTTATCCCTGTTTCTGCCACGAAATCAGCCATACGATTACGAATGCGCATATCCTCCTCCTTAGTGATCGTGTAAGGCATCTGCGAATACTTGATTTCACATAGATTCACGAGATTATCGGCACGTTCTATCAGTAAGTCGATTTGTGCAGCTGGCTTTGAAACCTTACTTCGCCAAGAATAATACTCGGTATGGATTTGGTCTATCCCCAAGAAATGCTTGATTTGAGGAATATGCAACATGCAAACTCGCTCAAAAGCCAAGCCATACCAAGTATTTTGACAAGGTTTTCCCATCAAGTGAGTCCAATATTCCGCGTCCGTCGTACCAGGATGGCAAAACGTCATATAAAATAATGTATAGAGGTCGGTGAGCTGAAAGATTTGATCTTTCTGCTTTATCTTCTTATCCCTGGTATTATACCCTCTTACAAAATCGCAATTTATCAATTCACTAAGAACCTTTGTCAAAGTTCCACCCGATTTCAGTTTCAATTTCTCCATGATTTCCTTTCGGGTCATACCTTGTCTGCATGAGGCAAGTACCTCTATGACACGCATATAGGACTCAGAATTTCTAAACAAGGACGAATATAGTCTTCCATATTCTCGCTTCAGTTCAGCGTGGGATGAGAAAAACAATCTGTCGACATTCCCTTCCACACCTTGCTTTTTATCCAACAAACTGAGATAATAAGGCACCCCACCAAGGATGCTATATATCTGAAGGATAGAAATGCGAGTCCATGAGAATCCATAAGCTTGCAGCATCAGTTCCGTCTCACGAAGAGTAAAAGGAGCAAGATACATCTCGTGCGTTATCCTATTATGAAGCCCACCATGACTATCTATCAGATTGGCTATCATCCACGACGTGGCACTGCCACAAACGATAAGCATGATTTCACTTTGGTAAGCTGCCCATCCGTTCCAAAAGTGCTCAAAAGCCTGTTGGAAACCAGATTTCGGCGTATCCAAGCACGGTAGTTCATCGATAAAAACAACGAGTCGTTCTCTTTTCATTTTTGCCTTTAACAACTGTTTTAATGCCTCAAAAGCCTCTGTCCAATTCGTAGGAATAGGCTGTTTGGAATCTCCATATTCCCTCAGCGCAAACCCGAAATTAGAGAGTTGCGCCTCAGCTGGTGCCTCTATAGACCCAGACATATCAAAGGCAAACTTATCACGGAAGAGATTTCTCACAAGATAAGTCTTGCCGATACGACGCCTGCCATATACAGCCACAAACTCAGCTTTGCCAGAATGATAATATTCTGTCAACAGCTCGATTTCTTTCTTTCGTCCGATAATTTGCTCCATACCTTTTAAATCTAACTTTAATGATGGTGCAAATATAAGATAATTATCCGAGAAAAACAAGGATTCTATAGCCAAATCGACGAATTTTAACTCGATTTGGCTAAAGAATAGGTTATACTATGGCCAAATCGAGCAATTTTCCTTCGATTTGGCTATAGAATGCCTTGTAGATTGCTATTATCCCCCTGGGCTAAGAGCTTTTGAGCTTTCAGCCCGTGCCGTACAGTTCTTTAAGACTTACACAGGCAAGATTTTGAAAATCTGGGGGAATTTTAGGCAAAAAGATTTTGAGGAAAAGAATATTTTATGTATATTTGCCACCAATTGTAACATCAACAAGTAAAGATTTTGAATATATTCATTATGAAACAAAGGAATACAGACATTGACTGGATAAGAGCCATCCTCATTATTCTCATGATATTGATTCATATCGTGAGCTTCGGCAACGCATACCCCCATCTCAAGGCAGGCATTCTCTCGTTCATGATGCCTACCTTCCTCATCATCACGGGCTATCTCGTGAATATTGAGAAAAGCCCAAAGGAGATGGGAAGATACCTGATGTGTCTCGCTTTGCCTTACGTCATCATGGTAACCGGTTTCTCGGTACTCTCCTATTTCATGCCGGTGAGAGATGGCATCACGGAACTGTCACTCTCTCAGATTTGCGAGAAGATATTCGTTACTTCCATCGGTCCCTATTGGTTCATCCAGACCATGATTATCTGCGGCATTCTCTATTACGTCAGTTTCAAGGGAGCAACCTGGGGAACCCTCAGACAGGGAAAAACGACGATGAGCACCACCACAAGCCTCTTCATCTTCGCCACCCTACTCCTGCTCCTGTCCAAGACACCCGCTCTTTCGCCCAGTGCCGCCACCTATTATTTCATCGGAGCGGTACTCAGACAATGCCATATCGGCTTTGACAGAATCTTTCGTCCTTCACCGGTAGCCCTGCTGCTCTGGATCAACTTACTGGGCTTAGAAGAATGGTACGACTGGGGCACGCTCGCCATCGTATTCTCCTGCTGGTGCTGCATTTCATCCCTGATGTGGATACACAGCCTCATCAAACGCCTACAGGATAATGCCAGCGTTCGAAAGACAGAAGACACCTTATTATATATAGGCCGCAACACGCTGCCCATCTACCTCTTCCACCCTATCTTTACGATGGCAGCCAAGTTTTATCATCCCCTCTTTAGCTGGGACAGGAGCGAAATCTGTTTTGCCCTCGTTACCATCTTCATCGCCATTGCCGGAAGCATCGGCATCGCCAAGATGATGGAGAAGACCCATCTGGCTTATCTCTTCGGAAAAGGAAAGATGCTGAGATAAATAATACCACGATATATTTGGTAATTTGGAGATTTTGAAGTACTTTTGCAACATGAATATCAAGAACAAGATAAATAATATGGATGATGCCAAGCGAGAGAAGCTGGGCGAAGTCATCAGATTCGGAATCGTAGGCGGACTGGCTACGATACTGCAATATGTCATCTACCTGGCTATGATGCCGGCGCTGACCCATTTCATCCCCGACATGGGCGACCACAGCCTGGCTACCACAGCCAACACCATCGCCTACATCGTGAGTTTCATCTTCAATTTCATCGCCAGTACCCGCTATACCTTCAAGGTAAAGGCGAATGCCAAGCGCGGAGCAGGATTCACCCTCTCCCACATCGTCAACTACTCGATGCAGACCCTCTGCCTCAACCTCTTCGTAGGCTTGGGTCTAGCCAAACAGCTGGCTATGATACCCACCCTCTGCATCTGCATCCCGGTAAACTTCCTCCTGGTAAGGTTCTTCCTGAAGAAATAGAATATATATTGTATAATATATAATAGTAATAATAGAGTTATGGCAAATGAAATGATAAAAACAGCCAATAATAATGAGGACTTATTTAGTAAGGTGTCTGCTCTCATTGAGCAAACAAGGTCTTATGTGAAGACTTCAGTCAACACTGCAGAAGTCTATACCAAATATTATATAGGCAAATATATCGTAGAGTATGAACAGAAAGGAAATATTCGTGCGCAATACGGGAAACAGGTTATAAAGGATTTATCCCAAAAGCTGACAGAGCGTTTTGGGACAGGCTGGTCATATCCAAGCTTAAAGAACATAAAACAATTTTATCTTACATACGCAGAAAGGCTAAATACTGATTTTTCTGTTGAAAGCCAAAAGGCTAACCAGTGGTTAGCCAATTCAAAAGCAGATGAACATCAGATTTTTAATCTTTCCTGGAGTCATTATCTCATTCTGATGCGTGTAGAAAATCCAGATGCACGTTCATTCTACGAAATAGAATGTGTTCAGCAGCAATGGTCTAAAAGACAACTTTGTCGTCAAGTGGGCAGTTGCCTTTATGAACGATTAGCTTTAAGTCGTAACAAGGATGAGGTGATGCGACTAGCAAAGGAAGGACAAACTGTAGAGAAAGCTTCTGATGTCATCAAGAATCCTTTGACTGTAGAGTTCTTAGGCTTAAAGCCTGATGCAGCTTATTCAGAATCTAAGTTAGAGAATGCCATCATCAGCAAAATGCAGCAATTCCTACTCGAATTAGGAAAGGGATTTTTGTTTGAAGCACGGCAAAAGCGTTTCACCTTTGATGAAGACAATTACTATGTAGATTTAGTACTTTACAACCGTCTTCTGCAATGCTATGTTCTTATCGATTTAAAGATTGACAAGCTCACTCATCAAGATCTTGGTCAGATGCAAATGTACGTTAATTATTTTGACCGATATATCAAACAAGACTTCGAAAAACCAACGATTGGTATATTGTTATGCAAGGAGAAGAATGATGCGCTTGTAGAACTGACATTACCTAAAGATACAAATATTTACGCCTCAGCCTATCAGTTGTATTTGCCAGATAAGAATTTGCTGCAAGCTAAGGTCAAAGAATGGATTGCAGAATTTGAGGAAAACAACATCAATTAAAAAAGCATCCAAGTCGTAGGGAGCAGATAGAAGAATGGATATCAAGAATAAATACCCACCCTCTGCATCTGCATCCCGGTAAACTTCCTCCTGGTAAGGTTCTTCCTGAAGAAATAAGGGGATTCCTAAAACACGATAAAAGAAAGATATGAAAAAGATATTCGATATTTTTAAAATCAAGAAAGAGGAAAGATGGCTCGCACTGGGCATCTTCCTGGCACTAGCCATACTGAATGGTGTAGTGATAGCCCGCTATGCCGGTACCTTTACCCTCGTTACGGATGACTATTACAAGAACTTCATCCGCCACTTCTGCGTATCCGGTTTCGACCCTTTAACCTATTGGGTATTAAGCGATTGGAATGCGGCATATAATGTATACCGCCACCCGCTGCTCGCCTTTTACATGTATATCCCTTACCTCATCAATATGGGGCTGATGAAACTCACAGGCTACAACTGTGCCCTTTTCATCGCAGTAATCATCCAGATGTTCTGCGGGTTCTATGCCACCCTTTTCCTGCAGAGAATCTTTCGCGAAGTACTGGAACTGGACAAGGCAGCATCCTCTATTCTCACCTTGCTGTTCTTCTCCTTCGGCTATGTCATGGTAACATGCATCGTGCCCGACCACTTCGTCATCTCCATGCTGCTGCTCATTCTGGCACTCTACGTCTCCGGACGCAGAATCAAACATAACCACCCGCTCAAGATATGGCAAACGGTGGTATATTTCGTTCTGACAGCCGGCACATCACTCAATAATGGTCTGAAAATCTTCTTTTCAGCCCTCTTTGTCAACAGAAAGCGTTTCTTCCGCCCTAAATATCTCCTTCTGGCGGTCATCCTGCCAGCAGCCCTGCTATGGGGATTCTGCCGATGGGAATACCGCACCTTCGTATGGCCTGTCGAGATGGCACGAAAGGAGATGAAAGCCAAGAAGGCTGCCGAAAAGAAAGCCCGACAGGAGCGTATGGCACAACTCAAACAGATAAAGGATTCGCTGACAAAAGATTCCATCCAAAGAGGTCTGAAGATCATTACGCCTGAAGAAATAGCACAGAAAGCCAAGAACGACAGCATACAGAAGGCAAAGCAACTGGCACGGAATGAAGCCAGAAAGAAAAGAGGACCTAAGCAAGGTGCCCCTATCATGAAAGGCGAATTCATGAACTGGACCGATGCCACCAGTTCCCGAACCCTGTCTATCGTAGAGAACCTGATGGGCGAATCTATCCAGCTGCATCAGGATTACGTGCTGCAGGATGAATTGCGCCACCGCCCGATGTTCGTCAACTACCGATATGCCTTCAACTATATCGTGGAGGCACTTATCATCATCCTGTTCCTTGCCGGCATCTGGGCTGGCAGAAAGAGCAGGTATCTCTGGCTGGTCATGTCGTATTTCAGCCTCGACATGCTGCTGCATATCGGACTCGGATTCGGTCTCAACGAAGTATATATCATGTCAGGCCATTGGATATATGCCCTCCCTATCGCCATCGGTTTCCTTCTGAAAGAAACCAGGCATCAGCGCTACAGCCTCTGTCTGAAGAGTCTGTTGCTCACCATAGGACTCTTCCTGCTGATATATAACGGCATCCTGATTATCGGATATTTCTGCTAAATAAAAGAATAAGCACGTCCACTCTCAATCAAGTCAGAGAGCAGGCGTGCTTATTTATTTTAAGTCTGCGATTAAACATGCTTATCACTTCCCAGCATTTTGCGCCAGCGGCGCCCCATTGCCTTGAAGATGCCTGAGAAATTGCCATAGCGCAAGTTCAGCAGCAGTTCCTCCAGAGAGCGCGACATCTTGATGAGCGGATGACCCCAGGCATTGGTCTTGTACAACCGTTCCTTGAAATCTACGTTTTCCACCACATATTTAGGATGTTTCAGCGGAAACTCCAGCTCATGGCGCTTCATCGTAAAGATACGGCGGTAAGCTTTCGGGGTGGTCTTCATGCTACCCGCAAAATGGGTAGAATCTGCAGAGAGACCCAGATTGTTGATGAGATTCCTGGATGGCATGATAGCCAAGCTGGAATTCAGCAGCATCGAAGCCCAGAAGATACTCTCATAAAACTCCTTGCCGCTATGGGCATGATCCCGGCACATCGGAATGAAATCCTTGCGGAATCCGCGCTGCTTCACCAGCGACTGCAGACGCTGCATAGCCTGCTTGTCGCGCAGGAAGGCATAGTCACCCTCCCATTTATCCACCACGCGACGCCAGGAAGCCCATCCCCAGATAGCGAAGATAGAGGTAAAGAAATAGCTGTCCTCGCAATCGGGCGTTATCTCATCCTCATTGAATCCGGCAATCATGGCGATGCGTTCATCGTGCTCATAGCGGTCGAGCATCTCCTTGCAGAAAGGGAAGAACGACTGGCTCGGCACATCGTCATCTTCCAGTACGATGCACTTGTCTACCATCGAGAAAGCCCATTTCTGGGAGAGATACTCCGATGGGTCGCATCCCTGGTTCTTTGTCTGATAAGAGCGGTGAACCTCGCACTCCCAATCAATATTCTCATCAGATGCAATCTGCCGGCAAGCCTCGATACCCGGCACGTCACGTTCACCCCTTGCTCCATCCTGATAAAGGAACAACTTGGCAGGACGAGCCTTCTTCACCTCGTCGAACACTTTCTGAAAATTGTCGGGACGATTGAAGAAGAGCATCAATACGGCGACATCAATCTTAGCTGGCTGTTTCATATATATGATATTCGTTAACGATACACAATCATCGGAAACTGTCATTTCCTTTTTTGCCACAAAGATAACTTAAAAAGAAGACAACGCCAAATAAAACCGCCACAAAAACCAGACAAAACGAAATATTTCCTCATTTTTCTTCTCACAATCAATTTTTTACACTAACTTTGCACCCAAAATAAGAATAAGAC
>JAJXBQ010000319.1:0-2720 GCA_021640525.1 Segatella copri | reverse complement strand
ATCGTACCCTTTTTTGTATTTAAGCATTAACATTTGCTCTCATTTTTCTCTTAAACTCAGTTGAAATTATCTAATCATAACTGAAAATAAATCATAAAAGATAAACTATATTTTTGCGAGCCGAAGTTTTTGTTGTACTTTTGCAACCGACAAGAGTTGTTTGACAAGCAAACGTATGCATATTGCAGAAATTAGAACCGTTGCTAAATCATTACCTCCATTGAGGTGAAACACTCATAAATCGCTCATTTTAAGCTATTCAGCAGATTTTAGCGTAATTTTTACAAAAAAAATCGTAAATTTGCAGCGAGAAATAAAAACTTGAAGAATAAACAACATAAAAAATGAACTTATGAAGAAAATCTCGTTGATCGTGATGAGCTGCATGATAGCTTGCGGACTGCTCGCCAACCACGGCATCGTGAGGGGCGGAGAAATGTCGCCTAAGGTAGAGGACACGGTATCGATTGCCAAGAAAATCACTGATAGTCAATGGCTATCGAACAACTCCGACACGTTGGAAGTGGACACAGCTGGCGAAGACTCGGTGGTGAATGTGGTGGCCTACTTCTGCAAGGGTGATACCTGCGAATACTGGATATATGAGAATGAGTGGAAGGTGGACGGCAAGGACACGGTGAAGACGCTCGGCGTATCCACCCAGGTGCGCCTCGTGGTAAACGATTCCACCAGCAAGGGCTATAAGATGAGCTACACCTTCCTGGACGTAAAGGCCGATTCGGTGGGCGACAACTTCCGGGACAAGATGATGGCCATGATAGCGGAGCGCACCGCCAAGAGCGTGATAGGCACCACCATCAACTTTGAGACCGATGAATATGGTCGCATCACCAAGATTACCAATCTCTCGCAAATCAAGAAGCAGGCAAAGGCTCTCTTCAAGGCGAGCATGAAGGACATCGCCGCCATGCCAATCATGCAGGCAATGAAGAAGGCGATAGGTCTTGACTTCATGAAAATAGGCAACCAGGCTAACACCGACGAGCTTGTGGAGGACTACCTGGAGGAGCTGAAACTGCTCTTCGCCTACCACGGAGGCCAATATGCCGTGGGCGAGCATCACGAGCACGAGGATGCCACCAAGGATAGCTACGCCAACGACACTTATATCAATGCCAGCCTAGAGAAGAATGGCAACTACACAATCTCCTGCGAGGTGGTCAGCGTGATACCAAAGGAGACCGTGAAGGAGGTGATGGGCGGACTGATGGGTGCCATCACGGAAGGACTGAAGGGCAAGAAGACCGAGGACGGCAAGGATCATGATGGCGACATCAAGGACTTGGACGACGCGTTTAAGAAGGAGATAGAAAAGGCAGTTGACCAAGATGCCCAGACCTCGGAGTATCTCAGTGTGACCTGCTTCGAGGATGGCTGGCCTAGCAGCGTGTTGAAGCAAAATAAAACTGTGATGGCTGGCCGTGGCAAGCTGAAGCAGAAACTCATCGAGGCTTGCCGATTCGCACAGCGCGAGAAATGATCCCATACATTCCGCTCGATTTAAGAAAAAAATAACATAACTTTGAACCAAATTTCCCATCTAAATGAAGATATCATCCATATTAAAACAGAAACGGACATGGAGCATCATGCTTTTCTATGTTCTGGCGGTATTAATAAGAGTCGTCTCAACCCGCTTTGAGACCATAGACCCATCCCACGTCAAATTGTGGGATTTCGTAGGTGGCTTGAGTCCACTCATAGGCGCGATTGTCGTTATCTTGGCGCTTCGAAGAAAAATGAAAACATCTCTTTTTGGTACATCGGTCACCAAGAGCATCCTCACATTGGCGGCGCCTTTTGTTCTGTTTGGCATTGTTGATTACAAGGAGATTGGACTCTGTTTGTGGTTATTGTTTGTATATCTGCTCTATGCCTTCTTCGAAGAGGTGGGCTGGCGTGGATACCTTTATAGCGAACTAATTGGCTGCAAAATCATTCACCGACTGCTGCTCACCACTTTGCTTTGGTTCTTTTGGCATTGCAGAGCATGGCAAATAGGGGATGTGGGCTTCTTTGCCTTGTTGTTCCTTGCTTCTTTTGGTCTTGACAAGCTTATCCGTGATACGCATTCTCTTATACTGGTGGCCTGCTTCCATGGTCTGTTCAATTTTTATTTCAAATGCCTCTCCGACCCAAGCCATTGGTCGTCAATCGTTTGTCTCGTCATCACCATCATGCTGTGGCTCTACATTTGGTATGGGACAAAAGTTAAGATTTGCTGGAGATAATGTAATGCTTGGGACAAAAATACAAAAAGAAAGGAATACTTTATGAGGTACAATCACAGTTTACGTAGACTCGTTTTTCTATTTACTAAAGTTTTCCACTCCTCTATTTCATGGGTATTTCAGCCAAAAATGCTTCGTAAATGCCCATGAATACGAGGGATTAACACATACTTAAAATGTGTTTACGGCTGTAAGTTTTTCTTGTGCCCTGTTTTCTAATGCCTTGGCCATAATCTCAAAGTTGTTCCGCATTTCCGAGTCGGCGACAATTATCCGCCCTATCTCGCCTACGGAGAATCCAAGTACGTCACAAAGAGCTGCAAGCAACCTCTCCATGCACTTGAGTACACGTTGCCATAGATGTTATATAATAAGTTCTAAAGGTCAGTTTAGTTGACCACGCGAAATATTCTCACTATATACAGCCTGCCATTCACTACGTTCCAAACCGTTGTGTGAACGATTATC
>JAJXBQ010000318.1:0-2721 GCA_021640525.1 Segatella copri | reverse complement strand
ATGCAAAGATAGACATATTTTTCGAAACGAACGAATCTTTTTATATGTTTAAAAACATATTTTGTGAATTATTGCTTTCAAAAGCAAATTATCGCTCACAAAACAAAATTATCTGCCAGATAATTTCGGTACTTACAATTAAATTTGTATCTTTGCACCATAAAATTTAAAAATGATTCTTTTTATTGAATTATGGCAATTAATGAAGAAAACAATTTGGAAGAGAAGAAAAGTATCTCTTTCGTAGAACAGTTAGTTGAGGAAGACCTCAAAGAAGGCAAAAACGGAGGACGAATCCAGACTCGTTTTCCGCCAGAGCCTAATGGTTATCTGCATATCGGCCATGCCAAAGCTATCTGCATGGACTTTGGTGTTGCAGAGAAATATAATGGTGTTTGCAATCTTCGTTTTGATGACACTAACCCTAGCAAGGAAAACAATGAATATGTAGAGAATATTCTTCAAGACATCCAGTGGCTCGGATTCAAGTGGGGCAATATCTACTATGCTTCTGACTACTTTGAGAAGCTTTGGGATTTTGCAGTCTGGATGATCAAGAAGGGCAATGCATATATAGATGAACAAACTGCTGAAGAAATTGCACAGCAGAAGGGTACTCCTACCTCTCCAGGTACTGCTAGTCCATATCGTGATCGCCCAATCGAAGAAAGCCTTGCTTTGTTTGAGAAGATGAATACTCCTGAGGTCGTAGAAGGCAGCATGGTTCTTCGCGCAAAACTCGATATGGCGAATCCAAATATGCATTTCCGCGATCCTATCATGTATCGTATCATCCAAACTCCTCATCACCGTACAGGAACAAAATGGCATGCATACCCTATGTATGATTTCGCTCACGGACAGAGTGACTACTTTGAGGGGGTAACCCACTCTATCTGTACATTGGAATTTGTACCTCACCGTCCGCTTTACGATAAGTTCATCGACTTTTTGAAGGAGAAGGACGGAACTGCAGATGTATTAAACGACAATCGTCCACGTCAGATTGAGTTCAACCGTTTGAACCTCACTTATACAGTAATGAGCAAGCGTAAGCTTCACCAGCTGGTTGATGAGAAACTGGTTATCGGATGGGATGACCCACGTATGCCTACTCTTTGCGGAATGCGCCGTCGCGGTTACTCTCCTGAGAGTATTCGTATGTTTATCGACAGCATCGGTTATACTAAGTTCGATGCCCTCAACGATATGGCCTTACTCGAAGCATCTGTTAGAGAAGACTTGAACAAGAAAGCATGTCGTGTGAGTGCAGTACTTGATCCTGTAAAACTCGTAATTACCAACTATCCGGAAGGTGAAACAGAGGAAATGGAAGCAATCAATAATCCAGAAAATGAAGCTGATGGCACACACACCATCACATTCTCTAAGAATCTCTGGATAGAGCGTGCTGACTTTATGGAAGATGCTCCTAAAAAATTCTTCCGTATGACTCCGGGTAAAGAAGTTCGTCTGAAGAATGCTTACATCGTTAAGTGCACTGGATGCACAAAGGACGAAAATGGTGTTATCACTGAGATTCAGGCAGAATACGATCCTATCAGCAAGAGCGGCATGGAAGGTGCCAACCGTAAGGTTAAGGGTACATTGCATTGGGTATCAGCAGATCACTGCGTAAAGGCAGAGGTGCGCGAATACGACCGTCTCTTTATGGTAGAAAATCCATCTGCTGATGAACGTGATTTCCACGAGTTGCTCAACCCAGATAGCTTCCACGACTATCCTAACTGCTATGTTGAGGAATATGCAGCCAGCAAGAAGCCAGGTGAATATCTCCAGTTCCAACGTATCGGTTATTTCATGGCCGATCTTGATTCTACTGCAGAAAAACCAGTATTCAACAAAACCGTTGGCTTGAAGGATACATGGGCAAAACAGAATAAATAAATCACCTATATCTGTCTCAGTTTCAACAGCTGAGACAGATATTATTTATATTCAAGATAACAAATGAATACTGCAGATCTTTTTCTTTGGATACTCGACAATTTAAATTACTGGGTAGTAACCCTTTTCATGGCTATCGAGAGTTCATTCGTCCCATTCCCATCAGAGGTGGTTGTTCCACCTGCAGCATGGAAAGCCATGGATCCTGATAGCGGAATGTCGTTTATCCTGGTCATCGTATTTGCCACCATTGGTGCCAATATCGGTGCACTTATCAACTATTATTTAGCTAAATGGGTAGGCCGCCCTATCATCTACCGTTTTGCCGACAGCCGCATCGGACATATGTGCCTGATAGACCGCCAAAAGGTAGAAGTTGCAGAAGAGTTTTTCCGCAAGCATGGAGCCGCATCCACTATTTTTGGGCGCCTGGTACCAGCTGTTCGCCAGTTAATCAGCATTCCAGCCGGTTTGGCAGGTATGCATGTAGGCAAATTCTTGCTCTATACCACAATCGGTGCTGGCATCTGGAATACTGTTTTAGCAACCATCGGTTGGGGTATTTACCAATATACAGACTATAAAACAACTCAAGATGTATATCAGCAGGCATTAAAGTATAGTCATGAGCTCGGTTACATCATCTTGGCTCTTGCCGTTGTTATTGTAGCATTCCTTGCATACAAGGGGCTCAAGAAGAAATAAGAAACTATGAGGGTGTGTCACAAGCCACATACCATACGCCCTTTCAGGGCGTATTGAACCAACGGACACCGGCTAAAGATTTACACAGATTCTGGGCTTGAATAGAGT
>JAJXBQ010000065.1:0-15403 GCA_021640525.1 Segatella copri | reverse complement strand
TTTTTATTCCAGCAAGGATAAAATTATCTTTTTATTCAGAGTTCAGTTTATTCTTTTACGATTTCCAGGAGTTCTGCTAAATCATCGATGATCCATTCGGCAGAGGCGAGCTGTTGGTGGGTTCCGTTGCCATAAGTTACGGCACAGGCCTTGCAGCCGGCATGATGCGCCATATCTACATCAAAGGTCATATCGCCCACCACAAGGGTTTCATCTGCCGTTCCCTTCATCTTCTTCAATGCCTTGAAGACCATATCGGGTGCCGGCTTCGCATGCTCCACATCATCGCCTGCAACAATGGAAGAGAATATATCCTCCAGCTGCATCTGATGCACGTATCCATCCAGCGAGCAATGGTTTCTGCTGCTGGCCATTCCCAGAATATAGCCCCGATGGTGTAATTCTCTCAGGGTTTCTATTACATGAGGGAAGGGCTGCACGATCATCGTCTTTTTGTTCTCCAGGAAAATCTCGCGATAGGTTGCTGCGCATTCCATTCCCTCCTCAGCACTCATTCCAAAGAGCGAAACGAAGGCCTCATCCAATCGAAGACCGATGGTCTTGGCACAAGCCTCCTCCGATTTCACCTCCAGCTTTCTTGCACGCATCGTATCCTGCAGGGTCTTCACAATGAGACTCTGCGAATCGCCGATGGTTCCATCAAAATCAAAAATTATATACTTCATTATTCTTACCTTATTTGAAAACGATCACAAAGGTACAGATAATAACTGAAACTACAAAGTAAATTGCTCACGAATTGCCTTTATTATGTTATTACGAGCCACTTCTGGCTTCATCGCTTCTTCTAAAGGCATAGAATCAGAAGTAACCTGAACAACTCTATCAAATCCTGCATCCAGCATAGCCTTTCTATCGCTAACTCCGCCCGATACTAGCCATATTTTCTGATTGGTAACATGCTCAAGAATTCTTTGCGGCAACTTTCCCATCAAGGTCTGACGGTCGCTATGACCTTCGCCCGTAATCACGAGATCAGCATCCTGAATGAGCACATCAATCTCTATTTTCTCTAAAAGCAGTTCAGCCCCTGGTCGTGCCTCTGCATTGAAATATTGCAGGAAAGCATAGCCCAGTCCTCCGGCCGCACCAGCCCCAGGAGCCGCACTCCTATCATATCCGAAATGCTTGGCACTTACCTCGGCAAACTTCCTTGCCCTATCATCCAGCATCTGCACCATCTTAGCATCAGCTCCCTTCTGAGGCGCAAAGACATGAGCCGCCCCATTTTCGCCGCAAAGCGAGTTGGTAACATCCGAAGCCAGCACAAAGCTGCATTCCTGTCGGATTTTCTTGCAGTCGTCGCCCATCGCCTTGAGCATTCCGATGCCGCAATCGGATGTGGCGCTGCCGCCCAAGCCCACGATGAAACGTCGCACGCCCCGGCGATAAGCATTCATTATCATCTCGCCCACGCCCCAGGAAGTAGCCTTCATCGGGTTGCGCTGTTCAGGCTCAATCAGAGCCAGTCCGGCGGTCTGCGCAATCTCGATAATCGCCGTATCATCCACGATTCCGTATTCCGCCTCAATCCATCTCATCAGCGCATCATGGGCATGAATCCTCACTCGCTCTCCCTTCATCGCCGAAAGAAATGCATCGAGCATTCCCTCTCCCCCATCACTCATTTCCAGGGTAATAATTTCGGGAGCAACATCATCCGCATTCCATTCCTTCACTCCCGAAGCAATCGCCTCATTTACCTCTCTGCTCGAAAGGCAGCCCTTATAAGAGTCGCAAACAATTATTATCTTCTTATATCCAGCCCCATCCATCAGTCTGAGGCCATCATTTTTCCTATCCATATCCTATTTATATTATATCATTCCAAGAATCATCGCCTATCAAGCGATTCCCCTTTCAGCCCGCAAAATTAGCCATTATTCCTGAAGCCACAAACCTTTTTGAGAAAAACTTTCAAAAACAGATGCTTCTGATAAGAGCTGATCTTTTTTCATATACTCTATTCAAGTTTCTTTACTTCAAAATATTGACATATCCCTTATTCTGTACCAATTCAGAATTTAAATCGATGCATTTCTGAGGAATCGGGAAGACGGTGGTGTAGCCGGAGGATTCACCCTGAAGAGGCGTACGGAGATCGTAGGCACCGGTGAATTTGCCGAAGCGGATGAGATCCTGACGACGCCATCCTTCCCATACCAACTCCAGCAACCGCTCTTCCAGAATGTTATCGAGCGTAGCCTTACGATAAGGCATTCCCACACGGGCACGAATCCTATTCAACTCCTCATCACCATTCTCTCCGTTTCGGACCTTTGCCTCTGCCTTCATCAATAAAGCATCTGCATAGCGGAAAAGAACTATGTCGTTACTCTGCAACTTGCCGTCCATATAAGAGGTTCTATCCACCTCATACTTCGCCATCCTCGCTCCAGCCGTCTTGACAAACTTACTGTTGGTCAGGTTTTGAGCCACTTCAAAAGGCTGATACTCCAACGGCTTTCCATTATCCATCAGCAGTTCATGACCATCTACCTTTACCACTCCCGCCACAAAGTTCATCTTGCAACGTGCATCCTCATCAGCCTCGCCATAATGATTGGCTTTCATCGTAGAAATCGTGGCACAGGTACCATTCTCACTTCCCCAGCCCAAGGCACCGCCATGCGTATAATGGTAAGAGCGGAAGAGATAATGGAACTGGTTGGCATAGATATTCTTATCCATCGGAATCGTGAAGATATTCTCCTTCGATGTCTCATTATGCGTAGAGAAATTGAATGAATCATCCGACTCCAGGACATAGCCTTCTTCTGCCAGTTTATCACAATAATAAATGCAGGTTTCCCAGGCATTCAACTTCCTACAGTCCACCTTATCGCCATTACGCAAAGAGGCATCAGAAGCCGGCACAGAGAAATGAATGTCACTTCCCTTCGGACGGCTCGCATAACCTTGGGTCCAGTCATCATACATATAGATTTCTGCATTCAAAGCCAACTTCGCCAACAGAAAGTTGACTACCGGCTGAGTGATGCGACCATAATAATTGCCTTCCTTATTGCTGTGCTGGTCGGGAAGTGAAGGCAATACCTGCTGCAACTCCTGAAAGACAAACTGGAAGATAAAACTGCGATCTGCCTGACCTTGGAACAGGCTGGAATGGAGCTGTTCTGCACTGGAAAGGACCAATGGAACCCGACCGAACATGTCCATAGCATAGTAATAGAACATAGCCCGGATGGCTCTTATCTCAGCCCGATATTCCTCCTGCTGTGCGGCAGAAAGCAGGGCCGACTTGTTGCTGATAATATCCAAAGACTTATTAGCCAGCACGATAACCTTATAAAGGTACTTCCACGTATCATAAAGAGACTGGTCATCGGCACTCCACCGATGCTGGTACATGGCATTCCAGAGGCCACCATCATACCAGTCGCCGCCTCGAATCGGAATCATCGCCTCATCGGTGGTCAGCGTATTATAATCGTAAATGCCACGGCAGGTGCCCTGGATGCCCTCACTCTCGTTAGCTCCACCTATATAATTATAGAGAGAAGCCACGGCATTGATATAAATATCAGATGCAGAGCCATAGATGGCATCCTCGTCCAACTGATCCTTAGGATGTTCGTCCAGGCAGGATGTCATAGACAATGCCGCCAGCAGCAGAAATAAAAATCTATATCGTTTCATAACTTTCTGATTTTAGAATTGAACACTTAAACCCAATGAGAAGGTTCTGTAAACAGGATAAGTCCGCTTATCATCAATACCCATCGTACTGTTCACCACGTAGCTGTTAATCATCGGAGTCAAGCCGCTGTAACTGCTGATGGTGGCAAGATTGTTGACACTCGCCGAAACTCTGAGCGACTGCACCACGCCCTTTCGGATAGGGATATCATAGCCCAGCGTGAGATTCTCAAAGTTGAGATAATCGCCCTTCTCCAGCCAATAATCAGAAACATTCTGGTCAACGATATTCTTCTCAGGAGCTCCCTTCAGCACATTATAATCAGGGAAACTCGACATATTGGTGTAGGCTAAGCCCGTACCATTGAATATCTTATGTCCGAAGGCTCCGTTCATCTGCAACGAAAGATACCAGTCGCGATAACGGAAACTGATATTGGAACCCAACGTTACCTTAGGAGTAGCCTGACCGGCAATATATCTGTCACCGCCATCACTCAAATCTACGGTTCCGTTCTTGTCCAAATCTTCGATATCATAGCGGTAATGCCCATTTCCATCTTCTATAATTCCCTTGCAATGAGGAAGATAGAATACCCCCAAAGGCTGACCAACTATCTGATAGACCACATTGTTGTAACCACCATGCTGACCGGCACCCGACAAGGCACCCATCGCAGTAATATCGGCTGCTGACATCTGCATTCCGTTATATTCACCACTCAGCGAGAGGAGTTTGTTCTTCTGCCAGGAGAGATTCATATTGATATTCAGTTCCATGTCCTTCTTCTGGATAGGAGTGAAGGAAATGCCAACCTCCAAACCCTGGTTGCTCATAGAACCCAGATTTGCCAACAGTTTATCATAGGCAAAAGGCGGAACCGGCACATCATAGGCATAGAGCATGTCGGTGGTCTTGGAATAGTAATATTCTGCCGTCAGAACCAGCCGGTTGTTCCACAATCCCAAATCAGCTCCGATATTCCAGGTAGCGCGGGTTTCCCACTTCAGATCAGGATTGTTATTGCTAATCATTCCCATCGTAACCGTAGGAGAACTGTTCACCGAAACAATACCATTCTGCCGCACCGTATTCAAAGTGGTATAAGAAGATATTCCGCCAAGATTACCTGAGCGTCCATAGCCCGTACGCAGTTTCAGCATAGTAATTTCCTTGAGAGAACGGAGCCATTTCTCCTGCTTCATATCCCAGGAAAGAGAGACGGATGGGAAGAAACCCCAGGTATGGTCATTGCCCACCATCGAAGAACCATCGCCACGCATGGAAACCGAAAGACTATACTTATTATATAAGGTGTAGTCGACATTGCCCATCACAGAAGCCAGGGTCGGATCTTCGTACTTGCTGTCTGTCCCACCGAAAGGCCGTGATGCAGCAGCACCTATATTATGGTAATACATGTCGTTGTTGGTGATTCCCTTCGCAGAAGTCCAGAATCCCGTTCGGATATCCTTCTGATATTCTGCACCCACCATTGCCTTCAGATTGTGGATTCCCCACGAATGCTGATAGTTAAACGATACATTGGCAAGCCAGTCCTCGCTCTTGAACTCCCCACGATAGAGATTGCCCTGCGCCCAAAGCCAGGTAGGACAGAACTGGTTGTTCTCGTTGGAAGCATAACTGTATGCTCCGAAGACAGAAACACTCAGAGAATTTGTCATATCATAGTTCAACTTCAGATGAGCATTGAAGTTCATGTTCTTCGTATCATTACGCTCCTTGAGCACGGCACCGGGAGGATTCACCTGAGATGCAGCCCCATTCTTCACCCAACTGCCGTTCAGCTTATCATAAGGATAAGTAGGATTCATGGCATCGGCAGAATAGAAAAGCATCTGACTGTCGAAGATATCATTGTTCTTGAAAGACGAACCGAACACGCCGAAATCTCCCGTCAGTTTATCGCCAAACGCCTTCTGGGTGACATCAATCTTAGCTACCAGATTACGATAGCCCTTGCTCCGAATAATCGTGTTATGATCGATATAGCCAAAAGAAGCGCGGTAATTGCTCTGCGGAGTGCCACCGCTGAAGGCCAGATAATGGTTCTGGATATTTCCGGTTCGGGTAATCGCCTTGCGGAAATTGGTATCATATCCCTTATTGTTATACTCCAGCCCATACTTCTGTGCAGCAGCTATGTATTCGGCGGCATTGAGCATCTCCATACTTTTGTACATCGCCTCTATACCATAGTTTCCCTCGTAAGAAATCTGAAATCCCTTACCCGTACCCTTCTTGGTCTTTACCTGGATAACGCCCGAAGCACCACGGGAACCATAGAGTGCCGTTTCGCTGGCATTCTTCAGTACTGTAAAGCTCTCGATATCGGCGGGATAGATTGTAGCAAGCGTCGCCACATCAGAAGTAACACCATCAATAATCACCAGAGGATCATTGCCGCCCATGATAGAAGTTGTACCGCGAACCCGGACGGAGTTCAACATAGCAATACGGTCAAGACCATTGGTAGTGACGTTAACACCTGCCGTCTGTCCGTTCAAGGCATCCAGGGCATTATTGAGCACACCCTTCTTCAGAAGTTCAGGCTCCACTACACCCACCGAACCTGATAAGCGCAAGGAGTCTAGGCCCTCGATGTTCACAGACTGAGCACAGAGGGTTTGGGGTGCAAGAATCATCGCACCCATCGCATAAAATATGGTTTTTAACTTCTGTTCCATAACTATTTCATCGTTTAGTCAAGGTTCAAATCGATTTTCGATTGCAAATATAATAAAAAAGAGTGATTCAAAGTCCATTTCCTTGAAAAAACTTCAAAAAAACCGCAGGCTTAAGAGTTAAGACAGAAGAAAAGCTCGCCAAGACGTTCAAAATCTTAACGAGCTTTCTCTTTTTATATCAGCATTTTATTTCACTTTCACTTCTATCACATTCTTCGCAGCCTCAGCACTCGAACCACCTACGAAAATCTGATATTTGCCGGGAACCACACGCATGGTATTGGTCTGGGAATCCCAGCCCTCGAAACTCTGGCGAGGCAGACTGATGGTTACCTGCTGCTTCCCGCCCGCCTTCAAAGTAATGCGCTTGAAGGCTTTCAAGGTCTTGATAGGACCCTCAGCATCATCCATTCTACGGATGTAAACCTGCGCCACTTCCGTTCCTTCCCACTCCATGCAGTGCCTCGTTCCACCATTGAAACTGCGGAATGCCCAATCGGGCTATGGCTGGCGAAGTATCCATCATCAACTTCGTCTTCTCCTCCAGGGTAAGACGGGAAAGCAAATCATTGGCTCTAGCCTCAGCAGAAAGGTTGGCATTCTGATAAGGAAGAAGCTGCTGTGCGCTGGCAGAAAGCGACATCGCCATCAGCATCGCCATAGAAAATAGTTGTTCCTTCATTGATCTTATATTATTTATTCGATTTATGCTTTGATTTTTAAGTTGGTGACAAAGTTACACTTTTTTGTTGAGATAACCGCATCATCTGGCAGAAAAGTTTAAAATATTTATCCTTTCGTGCCAACATTACCACTTTCAGTTCGCTGGCACATAAGTTGCAAAAACAGAGAGTGAAAGCTGAAGCTAAAAGATAAAGGAGTTCGGAAGAATGACGGAGTTTCGAGGCGAAGGCAAAAGAAATAACAAGAATATTAACAAGCAGAAATCCCGACGGAGCCGTAAGGAACCGAGAGGACGAGTAAAATAAAATTTGGAGGTTTTAATTATGTTGTTAGCACGTAGAAATAATGATTCAGATTGGTTGAGTAACTTCTTTGATGATACTTTATTCAATACCGAAGTAATGTCACGTATGAATGCTACTGCTCCTGCCATTAACATCAAGGAGACAGATAAGAATTACATCATGGAGGTTGCAGCTCCTGGTTTGAAGAAAGAGTGGGTTCGTGTAAACATCGATAACGATGGTAATCTGAACATCGCCATCGAGAACAAGATGGAACACAAGGATAAAGACAAGCACGAGCACTATCTGCGCCGCGAATTCTCTTACAGCAACTACCAGCAGTGTTATACGCTGCCTGAGGATGCTGATCGTGAAAAGATTTCAGCAAAGGTAGCTGATGGTATACTCGAGGTCGAGATTCCAAAGCTTACTCCTAAGGAGGAGGCTAAGACTACAAAGAACATCGAAGTCAAATAATCATCTCCCATAAATGATGGAGGCAGATTCCAAAGCAATTTGGAACCTGCCTTTTTTTGTGTCCTTACCTGAAACATCGCATTTTCATCTACCTTATTATCATGATTTTCATGGAGCAACCAAGAGTTTTTCACCATAAATCTTTTTTCTTCCATAATTAATATGTAATTTTGCAGGCAGAAAAGCAGACATGAAAACTTCTGCTTATAGATTTCAGAATATTAATATAAGAAACAGATGAAGAAAACAATTCCAGTAATAGGCATGGCTTGCAGCGTATGCTCTGCCAATGTTGAAAAGAAGTTGCAGTCGCTAGAAGGCATCAACTCTGCCTCGGTTTCCCTGGCGAGCCGAACTGCCCTGGTAGATTATGACCCCGACATTATCTCTCTGGAAGATATGAAACGGGAAATCAGCAACGCCGGATACGACCTCGTCATCGAAAACGACAGAAGCGTGGAGGAAATCAACCGACGTGAGTTCACCCTCCTGCGCCGCCGAACCCTCGCCTCCTGGCTCTTCGCCATCCTGACCATGTGTTTTTCCATGGGCTGGATTTCCCTGGGTATGGAGCAGAATATGATTTCAGATGGCGTTGCCTCGGCTCATCATACCAGCTCCTTCACCAACCAGATCTGTCTGCTCCTGGCACTCGCCAACCTGCTCTACTGCGGCAAACAGTTTTATGTTTCCGCCTGGAAGCAGCTCTTACATCATACGGCAAACATGGATTCGCTCGTAGCACTCAGCACCCTCATCGCCTTCCTCTTCAGCACCTTCAACACCTTCTTCGGAGAAATTGTATGGGGAGCGAGAGGCATAGAATGGCACACTTATTTTGATGCTTCCGTGATGATTATCACCTTCGTGCTGACCGGCAGATGCCTGGAAGAAAAGGCAAAGGACAGTATGGCGAGCAGCATCCGACAACTGATGGGAATGCAGCCGAAAACCGCCCGACTGGTGACTTACGAGAAGATAGAAGGCACCAACGACTACAAGATGGAGGAAGTTCCGATTTCCACCATTCAGATAGGCGACATGATAGAGGTAAGAGCCGGCGAGAAGATTCCGGTGGATGGCGTGGTTACCCAGGCAGAGAGTTTCATGACTCCCGATGCTGCCTATGTAGATGAAGCGATGATTAGCGGCGAACCGACTCCGGCGATGAAAAAGGCAGGCGACAACGTGCTGGCTGGCACCATTCCGAGTCAGGGAAAGCTCCGCATGAGAGCCAAGCAGATTGGCGAGAACACCGCCCTGGCGCACATCATCCGCATGGTTCAGGAGGCACAGGGCAGTAAGGCACCCGTGCAGCGCATCGTGGATAAGGCGGCTCTGATTTTCGTTCCAGCCGTGGCAGCCATCGCCCTTATCACCTTTATAATATGGTGGCTGATAGGCGGCAACGCTGCTCTTCCGCAGGCCATTCTTTCAGCCGTAGCCGTATTGGTCATCGCCTGTCCTTGCGCCATGGGCTTAGCTACTCCTACTGCCCTGATGGTGGGCATCGGCAAGGCGGCGCAGAAGCAGATTCTCATCAAGGATGCGTCGGCGCTGGAGAATCTCCACAAGATCAACGCCCTCGTCATCGACAAGACCGGCACCCTCACCATTCCTAACCAGAACATCGATTTCACCAAGCAGGAGGATTTGGATCTGGAGACGAGAGAGACCCTCAAGCCTCATGCCCAGGAAGCAATGAAGCTGTTGCAGGAAAGGGGAATAGAGGTCTATATGATGAGTGGCGACAAGGAGGAAGCGGCTCACTACTGGGCAGAGAAAGCCGGCATCAAGCATTACCAGAGCAAGGTGCTACCTGGCGACAAGCAGGCATTGGTAAAGAAACTTCAGGACGAAGGCAAGCAGGTAGCGATGGTGGGCGACGGAATCAACGACACCCAGGCCCTGGCCCTTGCCAACGTGAGTATGGCGATAGGAAAGGGAACGGATGTGGCGATGGATGTGGCGCAGATTACGCTGATGAGCGACGACCTTCTGGCGATTCCGGAAGCCGTAAAACTGAGTCAGAAGACGGTTCACATGATTTGGCAGAATCTGTTCTGGGCGTTCATCTACAACATCATCTGCATCCCGTTGGCTGCCGGAGCCCTTCATATCTTCGGCATTGATTTCCAGATAACCCCAATGTGGGCAAGTGCCCTGATGGCCTTCTCCAGCGTAAGCGTAGTGCTTAATTCGCTGAGACTGAGATTAGCGTAAAATGATAGAAAATGGATTTTACCCCATAACCTCCCCCTCTACCTTGCAGCTGTCGAACCCCATCTCCTTGGCTTTGTCAGGACCGAAGGTGAAGTAGATGGCTTCGCCCTCATCACAAACCTCGCCTTTAGAGTTCTCCAGAGTCAGGTGGATGGTGACGATGTTACGGCGCTGACTGGCGATGTGACCACGCACCGTAATCTGCGAATCGGTGGTCATCACAGGCTTCTTGTACTTCACGTTGAGCTGCATCGTCACACCCGTAGTCTGCAGTTTGCGGTTGATAACCCAGCCTGCCACTTCATCCATCAGCATACTGATGATTCCGCCATGCAGGGTGTTGATCCAGCCCTGGTAATTCTCGCCGGGATTCCAGATGGTAAGCACATCCTCACCCTCTTCCCAAAACTCAAGATGCAAACCTACAGGATTGTTGGGGGCACAGCAAACGCAGTTGTAACCCTCCTTGTTCAAATATGGATTTAATATCTTCTTCATTTTCTAACTTTTTTAAACAATGCAAAGGTACGAATAATATCTGATAAGACAAAGTTTTTAAAAAATATTATTGTTGGTAGCCATTTAATACCTAAAAATAAGGACAGAACAGAACCTTCCATCCATATAAGAGAACCACAATACCTAGAAATGAGGATAACAAAGAGTACTTATCTATTTAGACTAAATAAAAATACTAATTATTAAGTATTGCAGGATTTTAAAATATCAAGTATCTTTGCAGCGTGAATTAGAAAGATGCTCGCAGGCGGCGGGCAAGCGAACAAGAAATGATACAAAAACATTAAGAATTATACAAAACATTAAGAAATGAAGAGAATTATTTTTATTATTTTAGGCTGCATCCATATCTGCCTTGCTCATGCACAGAGCTTTAACGGACAATATATTTCTGAATGGCAATGGGACATGAACAAGAATACCAATCTGATCAATCAGTTGAGATTGGAACTGAGTGTTCCGATAGGAAAAGGAAAGGATTCGTTCGAGGCGGCTACGCTGCATGTGGCAAAGACCAACGATGGCATTATTGATGACTGGCAGGGATTTTCTAACATAGATGCCGATAATAATTTCGCCATGCTTGCCGTGCTGGGCTACATGCACGAGTGGAATTCGGGCCATCTGTTTGTGGGTGTGAGGAATGTAAACGAGGATTTCTTTACCTCTGACGTTACGGCACTTTTCCAAAACAGTTCTGAAGGAATTTTTCCTACGGTTGCTTCAAGCTATCCGATAGCCAACTATCCGTATTCGGGCTTGACCCTTTATTTTGATGTAACCAAGGGTGGATGGACATTCAGAAACAGTCTGTATAATGGCGTAGGATATAATGGCTGGAAAGCCCACGACAATCCCTTCCTGGTCCGCCCGAAGAAGGATGGAATCTTCAACATGTCGCAGTTGGAGTATGAATATAAAGGTGGAAAATATTTTGCGGGTGCTGCCGTTCATACCCGTCAATATCCGATAAACGAGGATGGCGAAATGGTTCCTGCCGATGAATCCAAGGGCAAGACCACCTGTGCCTGGTGGGTTTACGGAGAGCAGAGTGTATGGAAGGCTGGCGACAAGAACATTTCGTGCATGGTACAATATTCCGAGAACACCAGTCATCAGAATGCCTGCTACCGATACGCAGAACTGGGCGGCGCCTATCAGGACGAGAAGAACGAGTGCGGCTTGTCGGGCCAGTACGCCCGTTTCCAGCACGGTTCTGAGTATTCGCTGGAAGTAACGTGGAAAAGACAGCTGACGGAATCCATTTCCCTTCAGCCATCGTTCCAATACATCAAAAACGACAATGGAGATTTCACGGCACTCAGTGCCCGACTCTATGTCAGTTTCTAGCAATCCATTTCGGCAAGACCATGGTGCCCATCACCAGGAAAGGGTAATAGAAGATGGCGCGCCAGAGCATGGCGGCAAGGATGGCTACTGAGGCATCGGGCAGGAAATCAGCATAATAAAGGCGGAACATCAACTCTGCCACGCCACTTCCGCCAGGCGTAGGACTCAGAATAGAAATCATCCACATCACCCATTGTCGGCACCAAGCCACCAACATGTTGCCCTGACAATGGAAGGCAATGAGAATAGCTACCACGATGGCGAATCTCGACAGCCACGCCAGGGAAGTATAACCCATCAGCTGCAGCCAGAATTTTCCGCCCTCCAGCTTTGCCTCCTCCGAAGCCATCGTCATCTCCTCGGAAAACTTCTCTACCTTGGGCAGGAATCTGCGAAGGAAAGGAATCTTGCAGCATCCCTTCAATACCCAGCCCAGAATCTGAGGACGATGCAACAACAAGAGGTAGAGGATGGCCGTCCAGACAGCAACGATAAGGGTGCTGACGATGAAGATAACCTGCACTCCGCCCTTAATCCATTCGTTCGTAGCATCCACTGAAATCCCCACTCCATCAGCCAAGCTGAACAAGAGATGCGATGGAACACAGAAATAGAGCAACACGCAACTGATGGCAAGAAAAGCCTCATCAGCCAGCAGGGCTGCAAACATGGTGAAGATACTTCTGCCCATAGAAACTCCCTCGCGATTGAGATAGACAAAAGCCAAACCACTTCCCCCCACCGCCGAAGGAGTGACGGCAGAAGTAAACTCGCAGAGCACATTGATGCGGAACGCCTCGGCTACGGATAACTTACGCTGGCAGAGATGACGGAAACGGAGGGTGAGCATCAGATTCTGGACCGCAAAGAGCAACACGCCCATTACGACCCCCAGAAAGAACCTGGGAGACAAATCTATCCTGCTCAGAACTTCCACATCAAACTCCCGAATCATCATTCCAACAATGACCACCAGTCCGATGGAAGCCGCCAACCATAAATGCCATTTTTTCATATTACTCTCAAAATAAAACTATACCTTATTATATATAGTAATATAACGATTAAATGGCTAATCTATTTTGTTGTCTGTCAATTAAATGCTGATATCTATCCAAAACTTCTACAACTACGTCATTCCAAGAGCGCACCAGAGTCTCCGCGGCTACCGTATAGTTCATCTGCACCCAACTGCTCGCCGTCTATCGCCGCCTTTGCCAAATCAATCGTCAGCGAATTGCCGAAAGGAGTTTTGCGGATAATGCTGTAATACTTTTTACCGCTGCAAAGGTATTTAAAGGATGTTACTTTCGTGTTACAAAGAAATGAAAGAAGAGTGAAAGCATTGTCTTTTTACAAAAAGATTTAAAAAATGGGACTGAATAAAACAAGGTAACGATATTTTGATTATATTTGCAGTATTATTGCAAAACTAACAGATTTACGATATGAAAAGACTACTCTTATCCATCGCCTTTCTGCTCCCTGGTATGGGAATGATGGCGCAGACTCAGGTAACGACTGCCGAAGGTATCCTCGAAGGAAAAGACCTCTCAGGCATCACAGTATTCAAGGGTATTCCGTTCGCTGCCCCTCCGGTAGGGAATCTCCGCTGGAAGGCTCCGCAGCCTGTACAGAAATGGCAGGGCGTTCGCGAGGCCAAGGAGTTCGGACCGAACCCGATGCAGGAACCTCTCTTCGGCGATATGAACTTCGGTACGAAGACCAACAGCGAGGATTGCCTCTACCTTAATATATGGACACCGGCAAAGACCATGAAGGAGCATCTGCCGGTACTCATTTATTTCAACGGCGGAGGACTTATGGCGGGTAGCGGAAGCGAACCTAGATATGCGGGCGATGCGATGGCACGCAAGGGCATTATCTCCATCACAGCCAACTATCGTGAGGGAATCTTCGGATTCTTCGCCCATCCGCAGCTCTCTAAAGAGACCTCTTATAAGGGTTCCGGCAACTATGGTTTCATGGACCAGGTGGCTGCCATCCAATGGGTGAAGGATAATATCGAGGCTTTCGGCGGCGACCCTAACCGCATCACCATCGTTGGCGAATCAGCCGGTTCCATGTCGGTTAGCGCCCTGATGGCATCCCCTCTCTGCCAGGGGCTCTTTGCTCAGGCAATGGGTTCCAGCGGTTCGGTGATGGGATTCAAGAAGGTAACTACGCTGAAGGAAGCCGAGGAGCAAGGCGTGCAGCTTGCCCAGAAAATAGCCGAGAAGATAGGTAAGAAAAACGGCAAGAAGGTGGGAAAGAAGGTTGGAATGAAGAACCTCAACGAACTTCGTGCCCTCCCTGCCGAGGAACTGATGAAGCTGGCGGGCGTAAGAACGATTCCGGTCTATAATATCGACGGATATTTCATGAAAGAACAGCCTGTAGAAGTATTTGCCAAGGGCGAGCAGACCAAGGTGCCTCTGCTTATCGGCGGCAACAACCAGGAGATGACTCCAGCAGCCGTACTGATGGGCAAGCAGCCTACCGTTGAGAATATGAAAGCGGGTGCCAAGGCTACTTTCGGAGAAGAGAACATCGATGAACTCTTCCGTCTCTACGGCATCAACAGCGATAAGGATGTATTGGAGCAGCCGGGCGTGAACCTAGCTTCGGATATCTTCCTCGATTATTCTACATGGAAGTGGGGCAACATGCACAAGCTGACCGGCGGACAGCCTGTTTACCGCTACCGCTATTGCCATCCTCGTCCTGCTATGGCCATCAAGGGCAAGGTGGCTGCATTGGCTGGCGGCGTGGTAGATGCCAAGGAAGATGCGGCTCCTGCGCCACAAGACAAGGGAGCCGTTCATTCTGCCGACATCGAGTATGCAATGGGTACATTGCCAACCAACCGCGTGTTCAACTGGCAGCCGGAGGATTATATGATCAGCGACATCTTCAGCCAGTATTACGTCAACTTCGTGAAGACTGGCAACCCGAACGGTCTGGGTCTGCCGGAGTGGCCATCTACCAACGGCAAGGCAGTAGCCCCTGTGCTTCAGATAGACGTGAATACCGTCGTAAAAACTGATGCCCAGATGGAGAAGCGCTATGATTTCATAGACAAACTGTTTTGGAAGAAGAAATAATTCTCTCATTACATTGAATCAATCGGAATACAGATTTCATTGAATAAACCAGAAATAGAGATGTTTCAGAAATTCATTATCAACAGAGACGGAGTACTGAAGTTCGGGCGTGTCTACCTGCACCGTGACATGCTGTCAACCTGCGAGCAATGCACCTACGGCGGCGGATTGTGGAAGATAGATGAAGGCAGAGGCGCCATCGTGCTCTACGGCAGAAGTTTCGACTTCGGCCCTCCCGATTTCGACTTTGTGAAACAGATAGACTGGACGGGCTTGGGCGGCACCCCTCGCCCGCTCTTCTATCTGCCTCATTGGCCTAGCGAAGAAGAGATTGTGCCAATCATCATCAACTGAGAAAATAGTATAATATTC
>JAJXBQ010000064.1:0-15408 GCA_021640525.1 Segatella copri | reverse complement strand
AAAATACTTTTTTCATTTCTATTTTTTAATTTTATGTTGCAAAGTTACTAAAAACTAATCATATTACGTATTCAAAGGGCTTTAAGGGTACTCGGTTTTAATTTTTTTAAGAAAAAATGCTAATTTTCTAAGTTTTACATGGCTATTTCGTACTTTTAATGCAATTTTACCGACAGAATAAAGCAATCCTAAAATTTGGAAACAGAATAAAATGGCAAAGAAGAAACTATACTTGTTTCCGTGCTTTCTTCTTTTTGATTGAAATGAGAATTAATCTCAGAACAGGCAGAAAGGAAGAAATGATCAGATAGGGGTGAACCGTTTCCATTTTCAGGTTCCAAATTTCACCTCTTTCTTTTTCTCATAACGTCTATTTACCATAATACCGGTTAGAATTAAAAAGAGGAAAGTAAAAAAGGGGGAAAATCAGGGGCTCTTATTTTACTCCATTACATAGAGGATAGATGTATAGAGCTGCATCACGAGAATGTAGAAAAGAAAGCAGGGCGAAAGGAGGCGGATGCCTTGATTCATCGCATCATAAACCTGACTGATGCCCTTGATGCTCTCGCTCATGATGCCGTAACTCATGCCCATCACCATGACCGAGAAACAGATGTACGGAATGAGACTATGCGTGAACGGACCCGGAAAGAGGGTTCCTACGGCATTCAGCAGAATGGCATGGGGCAAGAGTGTGAGCGCCAGCATGATACCTACAGAGATGCACAACTCGATGAGCATCAGGCGCAACGCCGTGCGCTGGCGATACTGGGTATGGTCGAAATGGAGCACCCTACTCTGCTTTACCACCCCGATGGTGATGCTGATGAGCACCAGCCATACGAGCCATACAGAGGTGAGATGGTCTACAAAATGGCCCGTAAACCAGCGGATGCCCTCGGGGCTGGTTAGCGAATGGGTGAACGACTCGGGCATCGCAGCTGTAAGCAGCCACGAAACCAGAATCACCACTACTTCGGCTATTCCCAACGATAATGCCAGATAGGCCAATACTTTCTTATACATTCTTTAAAAAGCGCTTATTGAAACGAGTTATTCTTCATCTGCCTGCAGATGGTCGATATCCAGGATGCGGAGCTCGCAGGCTTTTACCACCAGGCGAGTGGCGTTGATGCCCATGCCGTGGTTGCCGTCAGGGAAGAGTTTCTGAACCAGTTCTGCCTGTCGCTTCTCCAGACTCTTTACGCCGAACGGCATTCCGCGCAGGTTGGTAATCTGCTCCTTGGTGTAACCCAGCGCAAGATGGCGCAGGAAACGCTCGTCATACTCATCAATCTCATAATTCACCAGAGCCTCCTGACGCATCAGCTGGCTGTTTACGCTCCGCTTGAAACGGTCTACAATCTTCTGAAGGATAGGCTGGTTGAACACCAGTTTCTTACCTCCCATGCAGCTCGCCACATCGCCACGCGTAAGGAGTTCGCCACTCTTCAGAATGATGCCGTCGCAGCCCGCATCGAGCACATCTACCCAGAGTTTTTCGTTCAGAATTTCTCCTGTAAAGATGAGCACCTTCACGTCAGGATACTGCTCCTTGGTCTGGCGGCAGATTTCTACGCCTACCGTGGTGGAACCGCCCAGTCCGAGGTCGAGCAGTACCAGATCAGGCAACTGCTGCTTGATGAGTTTCCAATAGGCTATTTCGCTCTCGGCAGTACCGATGATTTCAGCCTCCGGAATATCATTCTTGAAGATACCCTCTGTGCCCTTCAGTTCCAGGGGCACGTCTTCTACTATGATGACTTTAAAATTTTCCATTTTCTGATATTTTTATTTTCTTATGATTTTAAAATTTTCCATTTGATGCGTGCCGGCAGCACGGCCTCTATCCTGAGGCAACCCTTATCGCCCTGGCAAGCCTTGATGCCGCAGCCGCGCAGATTGGTAATCTCGCCCAGTTCCCTCACAATCTGACGGCACAGGAGATAGCGCAAATCGCCCGTCAGAGGGGTGAAGAGCTGGGCATGGAGCGCAGCATCATAGGCCACATCCTGCTGGTCAATCCAATATCTCACGTAGGCAGAACCCGGAATCTCAGCCACTCCGGTATGGTAATCCTTGGAATTGCCGCGCATCAGAGAAACAAGATAGCGGTTCAGGAAATCATCTGCCTTGATGTTGCCTTCTACCTGCTCCATCGCCTGGGCGCTGAGCAAAGAATAGAGCGATTTATAATAAGCTACCAGTTCCTTGAGCGAATCTACATCATCGGGCTGCGAATCGATAAGCTGGCGGATGCGCGACGGATAATACATCGTTTCGTGCTTGAGCGTAGACAGACAGTTGTCGAGCACGGAATTGGAGATATGAAGCTTATCGTTCTCATATTCAGCCCTATGCAGCTCATCGGTCATCAGCTCCAGTTTCAGGGATTCCTGCTCAGCCTCGTCGGTACGCTTAGCCTTGGTCTGCTCAATCATGGCAAACCGGTAGCTCAGCACGTGGCGGTAATAGAGCAGATAATAAGCCAGCGGCAACTGCAGCAGCAACAGGATGAGCAGCACCACGGCCACGGTCTTCGAGTTCTCGCTCTGCTGCATCGTGTGCACGTAATTATCGAGCGTATTATCGGCACTTATCTCGCGGAACAGCTGGGTATAAACCTTGTTGTTGCTCTGGTAGAGCGACCATTGGTGCAACGCCAGGGCAGCCACGGCACACTCGTTTCTCAGGTCCAGGATGACGTGATAATTGGTTGGCAGTCCGGAGCGTATCCAGGAGAGTTCTGCCGCCATTCCCACCTCCGGATGAGCCACCATGAGATACTTGCCGTCGGGATATTTCGACAGATAGAACGCGTTGAGATAATGGCGCGAAGAATCGGCAAAAGCCAGGGTACGCTGGTAGGTACGGTTGATATTGCTGAAGTAGGCACTATCTGCAAAATCGTCGGCACGCTGGAGATTGGCATCTACGTTCGTCTTGTGATGATTGTGGCGCTGGCGGATGTCGTTGGTTTTCTTTGCCTCACAAGGCTGGACCGAAGCCGACAGCAGCACGAAGAGCATGATGAAGATGCCCAGCAGCTGATGGGTTCGGCGGGCGATGCCTTTAGGCAGACGGAAACTGAAGCGACTCCCCTCGCCCAACTTGCTTTCTGCCTTAATCTGACAGCCGGCAAAGAGCGAACTCACCTTCTTATATTTCTCTATGATGCCCTTGCAGTTGAGCAGTCCGAAGCCGTGACCGCCCGTATAGGTCCGGTCGAAGACATGCGCCAGCTGCTCCTCGTCCATACCCTTTCCGGTATCAGAGATGCTGATTTCCACGAAGTCAGAAACCTTGGCGCTAATGGTTACCTTTCCGCCTTCGGGTGTAAACTTGCGGGCATTATCGGCTATGGTATTGATCATGAAGAGCGTAAGGATGCGGTCGGCCTTGACCACGGCATCTGTAGGTTCTACATCGAGTTTCACGCCCTGCATCTGGAAGCTCATCTTGCCCTTGCTTACAATATCGAAAAGCTGCTGGAGCGGGAAACTTTCGATACGCAGGCTGAGTGAGCCCTGGCGCATCTGAATCCACTCCGTAAGCACGTTGTTATATTGGTTAATCTTATCCGTGAGTTCGGCGATATACTGGTAACGTTCCTGCCGCACCTCATCGCTTTCGCCCCCTTCGGCGAGTCGGTTTACCTCGTGAATCATGCGGTCGATGAAAGGCGTAATGCTGTTTACGAGCGAAATCTTAGCCCTTTGTTCCAGATTGCGTTTCTTATTTTCTTCGATATGCAGTCGGGTTACGTTCAGTTCATCCTGAACTTCCTCCTGCTCATCTTTTAATTCGTTGATTTTCTTAGTGTTATTCTCGCTCCACTCACGCAAAGGTGCAAGCAGTTCATCCATCGACTGGTTCTTCATCTTCTTGCGCTTCATGTGGTCGAAAACGTAGAGCAGAACCACCACGAGCACAATCATCGCCACCACGGCAGCAATCATCAGGTTGAGCTGCTGGGCGTTCTCGTCGAGTGCCGCGGCACGTGCCTCCAGCTGGCGGTCCTGTCGCGAACGGTCCTGCAAATCCAGATTGATATTGCGGTTGTAATCGCTCTGCTGCTTATCATCTATAGCCGAATAAACCAGGCAGAGTCTTTCACGTATCGACGCTACGAGGTCGGGTGCCTGCTCTATCGCCTTGTTGTCGTTCAGGGCATGATTCAGGCAGTCGAGCGCCGAAGAATAATCATGGATATCCCAGAAACATTCAGCCAGCGTACGGTTGGCTCCGGCAGTCTGATAAACATCTCCGTAGCTCGAAAAGAGGTTGAGGGCACGCTGGGCAAAGTTGCCTGCCAGCAGATTGTTTGGCATCTGCTCGATGTTGAGATACTGGAAGGCAGGCAGGTTGTTGCGAATGAGGAATTCGCTCACCTCTCCTTTTCTGAGGTGCTCACTAATAGACTGCAGGGCGTTAGCCTGCCAGTAAGGATAAGGATGGGCAGGGTCGCTAGCCAACATGTAGCAGCTGATCAGCCGGTCGAATTCCGCCTGATTGATTTCGTTTTCGGTTCCCTTGACGATAGCTCCGCCCGAACCTATATTATAAAGATAATTGAGATATTGTGCCGAATCCTGTTCCAGCTCATCTGGGTCCAGACGGTTAAGCTCCTGAAGCATCGGCTCGTCTAAGCCCACATAATAAAAATAGGTGGCGGCCACAATACTGAATTCTGATTTCGCATAAATCACGCGTTTGCTTTCCCTCGGGGGCATGGAATTCACCTCTTCGCGAATTCTGCGCAAACGCCTCATCGCCTTTTCGCGATAAGCATAAAAATCTTTGTTGTGCGATTCTCTCTGGCAGAGTCGCATGTTCTGAACATCGGCAATAGCGAGTTCTATCTGATTATCGCTCTCCTCTTCAACTTTCCTCAGCCATCCCTTGGCACCCTTGTAATCCATCTTGGCTATACAGACGAAGGCAAGGTTGTTATAGGCTTCGGCACGGCCTGAGGAATAATCTTCTGAAAGCTTCAAAGCCCTCTCAGCCAGCACTTTAGTAGAATCGAGATTGCGATAATGATAAGCATAGGATTGCTCGTTCAGCTCATCTACCCTAGCCTTATTCGCAGGAGAACAAGCTGAAAGAAAAAGTGTCGCCACCACCAGAACTGATGATGGCGACATGGAAAAAAAGGATGCTGAAATTTGCATCTAAATGAAAAATAGTCTCTAAATTAAGCGCGAGCCTTCGCGATGTAACCGAGAGCCTCCTGACACTTGGCTGTGATGGCAGCCCAGTCGCCAGCAGCAACTGTCTCCTTAGGGAAGAGCTTAGAGCCCATACCTACGCAGAGAACGCCAGCCTTGATCCAAGGAGTAAGATTCTCCTCTGTTGGCTCTACGGCACCTGTTACCATGATGTTGCTCCAACGCAAAGGTGCCATTACGTTCTTGACGAATGAAGGACCACCTACGTTACCTGCTGGGAATACCTTGGTTACGTCGCAACCGGCAGCCTGAGCATTATTGATTTCAGTTACAGAACCGCAACCTGGTGAATAAGGAACCAGACGACGGTTGCAAACTGGAGCAATCTCTGGGTTGAAGTTAGGACCTACGATGAAGTTAGCGCCGAGCTGGAGATATAGAGAAGCTGTACCGGCATCAACAACTGTACCTGCACCCAAGATCATCTCAGGGCAAGCCTTGTCGGCCCACTTTACCAACTCTCCGAAAATCTCGTGAGCGAAGTCACCACGGTTAGTAAACTCGAAAACACGTACGCCACCCTCGTAACAAGCCTTGATGACGTTCTTGCAGATTTCAACATCCTTATTGAAGAAAACAGGTACCATACCAGTCTCTTTCATGGCTGCCATAACCTGCATTTTGCTAAACTTTGCCATTATCTTATATGAATTAATAATGAATAGTTTATAGGAGGCTACGCCCGTAAGCAAGACTGCCTATAAACTATCAACTATAAACTTTAAACTATAATTATCTCTGAACGCGACCATTAGCGTTACCGCCAGCCAGGCTCTCTACCTCGTCAGCAGTTACCAGGTTGAAGTCGCCTGGGATAGTATGCTTCAAAGCAGAAGCAGCTACCGCAAACTCAAGAGCCTCGCCCTGAGTCTCCTTAGTAAGAAGACCGTGGATCAGACCACCAGAGAAAGAGTCGCCACCACCAACGCGGTCGATGATAGGGTTGATGTCGTAGTGCTTGCTCTGATAGAACTCCTTACCATCATAGATAAGAGCCTTCCAGCCGTTGTGTGTAGCAGAGAGAGATTCGCGGAGAGTAGAAACAACATACTTGAATCCGAACTCCTTCATCATGCCCTTGAAGATTCCGTAATAACCCTCAGCATCAGTCTTACCGCCCTCTACGTCAGCATCTGGCTTGAAGCCCAGGCAGAGCTGAGCATCTTCCTCATTACCGATGCAAACATCAACATACTTCATCAGAGGACGCATAACTGAGATAGCCTTCTCTGAAGTCCAGAGCTTCTTGCGGAAGTTGAGGTCAACAGAAACTGTTACGCCGTGACGCTTAGCAGCCTCACAAGCCAACTTGGTCAACTCAGCAGCCTTGTCGCTAATAGCTGGAGTAATACCGCTCCAATGGAACCACTGGGCACCCTCCATAATCTTGTCGAAATCGAAATCAGATGGGTCAGCCTCAGCAATTGCGCTGTGTGCACGGTCGTAGATTACCTTAGATGGGCGCATAGAAGCACCAGTCTCAGCATAGTAGAGACCTACGCGGTCGCCACCACGAGCGATGAACTCTGTGTTTACGCCATAACGACGGAGACCGTTGACAGCAATCTGACCGATCTCGTGCTTAGGGAGCTTAGAAACGAAGTAAGCATCATGACCATAGTTAGCCACGCTTACAGCTACGTTAGCCTCACCACCACCAGGGATGATACGAAGTGATTCACTCTGAATGAAACGATCATTGCCTTCTGGTGATAAACGAAGCATGATCTCGCCCAATGTTACAATTTTTGCCATGTTTGATAGTTTTAATTTTTTTGTTTTTATTTTGTTTGTTATGAGTAACAAATTAAAATTCCACTTTTTTGTTGAGAAATGAAGGTCAATTATTAGTTGGCGTTCAAATTCGTGGGCAAAAATAACCATAATTTCTCGAATAACGAAATAAAATCGCATTTTTTTTTGTTTTTCGTGCAAAAAAGTTGCTGTGTCTTCGCACAATTCAAAAAAATGTTGTATATTTGCGGCAAAATTCGCACTTGTGGTCGCACACAACAGAATTGCTTAATACTAATTGTGGTCTGTGCACAGCTAGGAAGTACCTGCGACGTTTTATCTATCGTAGCCCCCAGGAGAGGCTCCTTATATAATAAGTACACGCGAGGCAACCAGACCCGTAATGCTAAAAAACAATGGCCGAAAAAATCAGAATCAAGGATATTGCCGAGAGAGCTGGCGTATCCGTTGGAACCGTAGACCGAGTTCTGCACGACCGTCCAAACGTGTCGAAACCTGCACGCGACAAGGTCGAGAAAGCCCTCAAGGAAATGAATTATCAGCCTAACGTGTACGCCAGCGCCCTGGCTTACAACAAATCCTATACCTTCTACCTGCTGATTCCGAAACACGAATCGGAGGCTTATTGGGAGGAGATAGAGGAAGGCGCAAAAAAAAGTGAAGATACCCGACGTGACTTCCACATCGACGTAGAGATTCGTTTCTATGAGCGTTCCAGCGAAGAATCGTTCCGCGAAGAAGGCAACAAGATTCTAGAGGCCAGTCCGGAAGGAGTCATCGTGGTGCCTTCATCGCTCGATGTAACCCGCGAGTTTACCGAGGCGCTTCACCACAAGAGCATCCCCTTCATCCTGCTCGACTCCTACATGCCCGATCTGCGTCCGCTCTCTTTCTATGGACAAGATTCGTTCTGTTCCGGTTTCTTCTCAGCCAAGATGCTGATGATGATTGCCGCCAAGGAAGATGAAATCATGCTCATGAGGCAGACCAAAGACGGAAGAGTGGTCAGCAAGCAGCAGGATAACCGAGAGGTAGGATTCCGCCATTACATGCACGACCACTTCCCTAACGTGAAGATTACCGTGCTCGACCTGCCGTTGAGCGGCACACGTGCAGAATTTGCAAAAATGCTGGAGAAATTCTTTGCCTCGCATCCGAACATCCACCATTGCATCACCATGACGTCGAAGGCGCACATCGTGGGCGACTTCCTGCTGAAGACCAACCGCCGCGACGTTCAGATCATGGGCTACGATATGGTGGAGAAAAATGCCCGCTGTCTGCGCGAAGGAAGCATCTCCTTCCTCATCGCCCAGCACGCCTACATGCAGGGTTACTCCTGCGTAGACACGCTCTTCCAAGCCATCGTGCTGAAGAAGAAAGTTACGCCGGTAAACTATATGCCTATCGAGCTGCTGATGAAGGAAAACGTAGATTTCTATCGCAGAACCCAGCTCTAAGGCTATCGGGCAGAACAGGGTTTCCGCATGGAAGAATATTCTTACAGGAACATTATAAATTATAAACAATAAATAAAAGACAGACTACGTATGGAACAATCAAGTTTTATCAAGATTAACCCTGCCGACTCGGTAGTGGTTTGCTTGCGCCCTATGAAGAAGGGTGAAACGATTGAAGTAGATGGCAAGACCATCACATTATTGCAGGATACTCCTGCAGGACACAAGGTGCTCATCAACGATGCTGCTGAGGGTACAGATATCCTGAAGTATGGCTACCCTATCGGTCATGCAAAGACCGGTCTCAAGGCGGGCGAATGGGTAAACGAGAACAACCTCAAGACCAATCTTGCCGGTACGCTCGAATATACCTACAACCGGGTTAACGAGCAGCTGAACATCGCTAAGGAAAACCGCACCTTCATGGGCTACGTTCGCAAGAATGGCGAAGTAGGCGTAAGAAACGAAGTATGGGTAGTTCCTACCGTGGGCTGCGTTAACGGCGTGGCTGAGAAACTGGTAGAACTCCTCAAGAAAGAAACAGGCTGCGAAGGCATCGACGCCATCCACGCATGGCACCACAACTTCGGTTGCTCACAGCTCTCGGGCGACCATGAGAATACCCGCAAGGTGCTTCGCGATATCTGTCTGCATCCAAACGCAGGTGCCGTGCTCGTTCTCTCGCTCGGCTGCGAGAACAACCAGCCAGATGATTTCATGAAGATGCTCGGCGACTATGATCACGACCGCATCAAACTTCTTGTAACACAGAAGGTTGAAGGTGATGAGCTCGAGGAAGGCATGAAGATTCTGCGCGACCTCTATGCCCAGGCTAAGGAAGACAAGCGCGAGGAAGTTCCGGTAAGCAAACTGCGCGTAGGTTTGAAGTGTGGCGGTTCTGACGGCTTCAGCGGAATTACAGCCAACCCATTGGTAGGTGAATTTAGCGACTGGCTCGTTGCACAGGGCGGTACAAGCATCCTGACAGAGGTGCCTGAAATGTTTGGCGCAGAAACCATTCTGATGAACCGTTGCGAGAACAAGGAACTCTTCGACAAGACTGTTCACCTGATTAACGACTTCAAGGAGTACTTCCTGAGCCATGGTGAGCCAGTTGGCGAGAACCCTTCTCCAGGTAACAAGGCAGGCGGCATTTCTACCCTCGAAGACAAGGCTTTGGGTTGCACCCAGAAGTGCGGACGAGCTCCAGTAAGCGGCGTGCTCCAGTATGGCGACCGTTTGGAGACAACCGGTTTGAACCTGCTTTCAGCTCCGGGTAACGACCTCGTAGCAGCCACAGCTCTGGCTTCAGCAGGTTGCCAGCTCGTACTCTTCACCACAGGTCGCGGAACCCCATTCGGAACCTTCGTACCAACGATGAAGATTTCTACCAACAGCAATCTGGCTAAGAACAAGCCAAACTGGATTGACTTCAACGCCGGCGCTCTGGTAGAAGGTGTAGAAATGAAAGACTTGGTAAGCAAGTTTATTGATAAGATTATAGCCGTAGCAAGTGGCGAGGAGGCTCGCAACGAGTACAACGGTTATCGTGAAATCTCCATCTTCAAGAATGGAGTAACTCTGTAATAAGAATAATAAAGAAGTATGAGTAATAAAAAAGGTTTGTTGGCGTTATCGCCATTATTTTTGCTGATAGTCCTCATCGTGGCTTTTACTGTCTATTCGGTAGACAGCAGCCATAAGGACACCAGCCTCTCGCTCACAGTAGCGTTCATGATTTCGAGCATTTATGCCGTGGCTATTTCCGGCGGAATGCCTGTCAGGAAACGTGTGGACACATACAGCAAGGGTGCCGGCGCCAACAACCTGATGCTCATGCTCTGGATTTACGTGCTGGCTGGCTCGTTTGCCGCATCAGCCAAGGCGATGGGAGCCGTTGATGCAACCGTCAACCTGGCGCTCAGCATCCTGCCAGCCAGCATGATTCTGCCAGGACTATTCCTGGCTGCCTGCTTTATCTCCGTATCTATCGGAACAAGTGTGGGAACCGTAGTGGCTCTGGTTCCTATAGCCGCCGGACTAGCCCACTCGATGGATGCTAACGTAGGCATGATGACCGCCATCATCGTAGGTGGCGCTTATTTCGGCGACAACCTCTCGTTCATCTCCGATACGACTGTTGTTGCTACGCAGACGCAGAACTGCAAGATGAGCGATAAGTTCAAGGTCAACTCCATGATTGTGGTTCCGGCCGCCGTACTCGTGCTCATCGCCTATTCTGTCATGGGAGTCGGTCTTCAGGCCCCAACCCACATCAACGAGGTAGAATACATGAAAGTATTGCCTTACCTCACCGTCCTCGTTACCGCTATTGCCGGCATGAATGTAATGGCTGTTCTCACCCTGGGCACCCTACTCTGTGGTGCCATCGGCATAGGCAGTCATCTTCTGGGCGCATCCGGAAGCTACGACCTCTTTGGCTGGTTTTCGGCCATGGGCAACGGCATTATCGGCATGGGCGAACTCATTATCATCGCCATGATGGCAGGTGGTATGCTCGAAATCATCCGCGAAAACGGCGGAATTGATTTCATCATCAACAAGATTACAGCCCACGTAAACAGCAAGCGTGGAGCCGAACTTTCTATCGCCGCCCTCGTTTCGATGGTAAACATCTGTACAGCCAACAACACGGTGGCGATTCTGACAGTAGGAAATATTTCGAAAAAAATAGGCGACCGGTTTGGCGTAGACAACCGCAAGGCAGCCAGCATTCTCGACACCTTCTCATGCATGGTTCAGGGATTGATTCCTTATGGCGTGCAGATGCTTCTGGCAGCCGGTCTTGCCAATCTCAGTCCGATGGACATTCTTCCTTATCTCTACTATCCGCTGGCTATAGGTGTGGCAGCTCTGCTAGCCATCCTCCTGCGCTATCCTAGGAGATACAGTTAGGAAGACTTCTCAAATCAGAGGCTCTCCTTCTGCGTTAGAGATTTCTTGACAGGAAGAACAAAACTTTATTATTGACTATTAATAAGAACAAGGCATATGAATTTTCTTCAGCGCAACCTTTTTACTAAGCTCCGTGCCGACAACTTCGGCATCAAGGAAGAAATGGAACCGATGACTACCTTTAAGAAGAAAAAGATAGCTCAGATGCTCAAGAACGTGAATGATGTTCCTGCCGGAGAGGTGAAGATGAACAACAGTTTTCTGAACCGCCGACTCAGCAAGATACAGGAAGACGAACGCCACGCCATCGATACTTCTATCGAGACCATTTATCTGCTGCGCATCATCGTGGCAAACGTAAATGGAATGCTGGCTAACGGAATCAATCTCAGAGGAATCATCCAGTTGGGAGACTACCTGAGAACCCGAGGCGACAAGGTAGATTTCGTAAAACTGGAGAAGTGGCTCGCCAAGCTCCGTATCCAGAGAATCGCCCAGTTGGAAGGAAGCGTGCTCATCACCTTCTTCGATTTCGAACAGGACGAAATCCCTTTCGTTCATCATATAGAAAGAGGCGCCTACAAGCTGACGCTCCGCTCGCTCTACTATAACATCATGGACCAGCAGGCCATCCAGTTTGAGCAGACCAGCAGCGGTTTTGTACGCACCACGGGGGGAACCATGCGCAAGAATCTGCGCCGCAGCATGCGCTATCTGCAATACGCTCCGATAGAAACCATGAGCAATTTCATGAACAATTTCTTCCGTTCATTATCTGAGATTGAAGAGTAAATTTCAGTAAGGATTGAAGGGGTTAACCTGGGATTCATCAGGACGAAGAGTAAAATATCTATAAAATTAATCTCTTAGTAGTACGATTTTCATCTGATTTTCGTATCTTTGCATCTATGAAAAAGTTATTTATCTCTATTATAGCATCCATTATTGCCTTGGGAGCCCATGCCCAGGTGCAATGCGAAGACACTTGTCGGCACGTTCACGGCATCGACTTGAGTCATTATCAGGGCAACGTGTTCTGGGAAACCGTGGGCGACAACTCTAAGATGGCTTACGTTTATCTGAAAGCTACCGAGGGCGGAACCAACATCGACAGCAAATACAAGAAGAATATCGACCTGGCTCATCGCTACGGAATGAAAGTAGGTTCTTATCATTTCTACAGACCCCGCATTCCACAGCAGACGCAGCTGGAAAATTTCATGGCCCAATGCCGTCCAGGAGATCAGGACCTCTTGCCTATGATTGATGTGGAGACGAAAAGCGGCATGAATACAGAAGAATTCTGCGATTCGCTCTTTAAGTTTCTGCATCTCGTAGAGAAAGCATATAAGCAGAAACCCCTCATCTATACGGGAGCCAATTTCTATGACAACTATCTTCTGGGCAAGCTAGACAGCTACAAGCTGATGATTGCCCAGTATACGAAGCGCATCCCTGTATTGCGTGATGGTAGAGATTTCGAAATGTGGCAATATACGGGTAAGGGCAGACTCAACGGAATAAACGGCTATGTTGACAAAAGCCGTTTCATGGGGCGCCACAAGCTCAGAGAAATCAGATTCAGACATCGATAGTACTTGGAACCTTGAACTTGGAACTTTATGATTAGCTTCAAGGTAAAGAGTAGATAAGGTCTGGAAGTAGAGAAGCATGAATTATATAAGTAAATTAATAAACACAAAATAGAATTATGGCAATTATAAAATGTCCGGAATGCGGACGCCAAATTAGCGATAAAGCACCTACCTGCCCTAGTTGCGGAGTAGAAATAGCAGGCAAAATTACCAAATGCCCAAATTGTGGCGAGATTTATTTCAGCAACCTGGAAATGTGTCCTAACTGCCATGAGCTGAATCCTTCGCTCACAAGAATGACACCTCCGACAGGAATGAGCCAGCAGACTCCTGCCAGCCAAGCTTCTATGACTCAGCAGCAAGAAGCGGAAAACGCAGCCAGACAGAATGCAATCAGACAAGAAGAAATCCGCCGTCAGGAGGCTCTCAGACAGCAGGCTCGTCCTCAGACACCTGTCAGAACAGCAACACCTCCTACTCCACCCGTTCCTCCGGTTCGCCCACAGCAATCTAATTCTCAGAACGGCGGAAACGGCGAGGGAACCCAGGAAAAGAAAAAAAGCAACCGTGGCGTCATCATCATCTCTCTGATTTTCGCCTTCCTCGTTTGTGGCATTTTCTACTATTTCTATGATAGTGCCAATAAGAATAAGGAACTGGAAGCTTACGAGTATGCGATGCAGAGTAGCGACCCGATGGTTCTGCAGAGTTACCTAGATACTTACAAAGATGCTGACGAGGCGCATCGTGATTCCATCATGGCTCACCTCGAACTTCTGAAACAGACCGATCAGGACTGGACCAACGCCGTAGTAAGCGGTTCGAAAGAGGCCCTGCAGGCTTATCTCGACAAATACCCAAACAGTCCACACAAGCAGGAGGTTTTGAACAAGATAGATTCCATCGACTGGAATGTGGCCAAGAATGCTGATAATGTAGAAGCTTACCAGGCTTATCTTGCCGCTCATGCTGACGGTTCGCATATCGAAGAGGCTGAGAATGCGATGAAGAAAGCCAAGAGCAGAGATTTGCAGCCTGAAGAGAAAGATATGGTAAGCAGTCTGTTCCGCCATTTCTTCCAAAGCATCAATACCCGCGATGCTGATGGTTTGCAGGCTTCATGCGAGGACATTCTCTCTTCGCTTCTGGGTAAGAATTCTGCTACCAAGGCAGATGTTGTTACCTTTATGAATAAGCTTTATAAGGAAGATGTGACCAACCTGAACTGGTTCCTCACCAACGATTATAAGATCAAGAAGCGCGAGGTGGGTGACGAAGATTATGAATATCAGGTTCAGTTCTCAGCACGTGAGGAAGTTCAGCTTACCGACGGTACTAAGAAAACCAACCATTTCAAAATCAACGCAACCGTTTCGCCAGACGGCAAGGTTTCTGCGTTCAACATGTCGAAGATTAATACCGCAGAATAGAATAAAAAAGCCCTGCAAGATTGAATAGAATAAAAAACGCCCTGCAAGATTAAATAGAATAAAAAACGCCCTGCAAGATCAGGAACTTCATTTCTGAATATTCCCTTCTTGCAGGGCGTTTCTTTTTACCTTCATGTTTTTCGGGAAAGGTCTCATGTCCGAGAACCCGTTCCCTTCTTTTAGAAATTACTTTGCATCCTTCATCTGACGGAGCAAATCTTTCTGCTTATCATTCAACCCGGTTGGCAACTTCACGTTATAAGTAATCATCAGGTCGCCAAAGGTTCCGTCACCTCGGTCGTATCCTTTTCCGCGAACACGAACCTTCGTGCCATTCTGCGTTTCCGGCTTAATCTTCAGTTTGATTTTAGAACCATTACTCAATTTAATGATTCCTTCGCCGCCCAGCAGAGCCGTATAAAGGTCTATATTCACATTCATGTTCATTTCGCCGTTATTGGCACGACCATTCTGGCCGCAACCGCCGCCACAACCACCAGTACCGAAATCAGCACCAGCTCCGTAGCCAGCCCCATTAAAGCCGCCACCATAACCGGCAGAACCATTAAAACCGCCAAAATTGCCGGAACCGAATCCTTCAGCCGACTGCTGACTTCTGCCACGACCTCCGAAGAGATTTTCGAAGAAGCTGGAGAAACCTCCGCCTCCGCCAAACTGGCTGAAGTCGAAACCCTCGAATGGATTTCCACCTGCTCCACCATAGCTTCCGGAACCGCCTGCACCACCAGCTCCGCCGAAACCGCCGAATGCATCAGCATTCTTCCATTGTTCGCCATACTGGTCGTATTTAGCACGCTTATCTGGGTCAGAAATCACCTCATACGCCTCGTTCAGCGCCTGGAACTTAGCCTTCGCCTTCGGGTCGTTAGGGTGCAAATCTGGGTGAAACTGTTTTGCACGTTTACGATACGCAGCTCTCACATCCTTCTGCGGAATGTTCTTGTCTACGCCGAGAATCTTGTAATAATCAACAAATGCCATATTATAAAACCTCCTA
>JAJXBQ010000317.1:0-2732 GCA_021640525.1 Segatella copri | reverse complement strand
GGAGGAATTTTGCTCCCAACGGTCGCAGAAAGTGAGTGTACCAACTGTAAACAGTATATCGAATGACAAACATACAGGAACAGAATAGGAAAAAGGGCGGAAGACCACCTACGGGCAGGGTTCGCAAGCTGTCGAAGTCTGTCACGGTGAAGTTCTCAAAGCCAAGCTATGAGGCATTGAAACTGAGGGCAAGAAAAGCCAACCGCAAGTTGGCGGAGTATATCCGTGAGTCCGCCTTGAACGGCGAGGTGGTCAGTGGACACAACACTGAGACGATAGCCATCGCCAAGAATCTCATTGGCATGGTGAACAATCTCAACCAACTTACCAAGCTGTCGCATCAGAAAGGTTTCCATGAAACCCATGTATATGTGGTGGACTTGTTGAGAAGATTGAAAGAAATCCTTGGCGAGTATCGCCAAGCAAGTTATAAACCGAAGCCAAGCAGTATGGGCAGAAAGGAGGATACCACATGATAGGCAAGCTAAAGAAGGGCAGCTCATTTGGTGGTTGCATCCGCTATGTTACAGGCAAGGACGAGGCGAAAATCATCGTCTCGGATGGTGTGTTACTCGGCACGAATGCCGAGATAACGCAAAGTTTCGAGCTACAGAGGCAGCTAAATCCAAGGATTAAGAAGCCTGTGGGACACATTGCACTCAGTTTCAAGCCCGAGGATAAGCCACGTTTGACGGATGAATTCATGGCTAAGATAGCCCTTGAATACATGCAGATGATGGGGATAAAAGATACTCAATTCATCATCGTAAGGCATCACAACACCGACAATCCACATTGTCATATCGTGTATAACCGCATCAATAACGAGGGCAAGCTCATATCAGACAGGAATGATTACAGGCGTAATGAGCAGGTGACCAAGGCTCTAAAATCCAAGTATGGCCTGACCTACGGAACGGACAAGAGCAATACTAATACTCGCAAATTGCGCAATGCTGAGCGTGCCAAATACGAGATTCACAATGCTGTCAAGGATGCCTTGAAAGTCGCTGATAATTGGCAAAAGTTCAAGAATGAACTTGCAAAGCGAGGTGTTCGCTTGGAACTTGTCTATAAGGACAAGGAGCGAACCAAGGTTCAAGGCATCCGTTTCTGTAAGGACGGATATAGTTTCAAGGGTACGCAGATTAGCCGAGACTATAGCTTTGGCAAACTGAATGCGAGATTAGAGGGAACGGAGAACCTTTTATCAGCAAGAGCCAAATCTGCTCAGCTATATGAGCAGGGCTGTCACAAGAATGAGCAGATGCCATTCATGTCGGAGAGCAGTCAGGATCCTTGGGGCGGTATTTCTTCCATTGGACTTTTTGCTCCAGCCAACGCTCAGACCTTTGAGTCTTTCCCAGAGGACGAATCATCCAAGAAGAAAAAGAAGAAACGCAGAAGAGGCTTTAGCCTTTGATGCAAGTTACAAACCATTCAAACAACAAAAGAAATATGAAAGAAGAACTATTGGAAGCCATCTACGGCACAGTTGAGAGATTGGAGCAGAAAGTTGATGAACTTTCTGTCTCCACAAAGAACGCAGGAGCGGAAACCGTTCCTGCAAGTAATGACATAACCAAGTTGGATAAGTCAATCAATGCGATGTTTATCAAAGAAGAGGAAGTCAGAGGTAAAATATCCAAATTAAGAGATGCTATTGTCGTTTTTGCAGACCTTATTAAGGTTGAACTTGGCAAAAATGAGCAGCGAAGCAAGTTCTTGGTTGATGCAGTCAAGCAGATGATACAAGGGAATGATGTTTCCTCAAAGGCATTGCAAGATAAACTTGAAGTGATGAACAAATCACCTCAAAAGAAGGTTGTAACCCATCGCTTCGAGCCAACCTCAAAGAATGTTCTTCTTTTCATAGGTGGCTTGGCTCTATCTCTTGTCATTTCCATTTGGGGTAATCTCACCCAATGGCGAGAGCACAAAAATTGGGAGGAGGCAGACTTGAAGTATAGAGCCTTAAAAATGGTTCTTCCATCTGATGACCCGAATATTCGCTACATCGAAAAGCATTTCTCTGTTTGCCGAGATGAGAAAGTTATTGAAGATGTAAGAAGTCGTGTTGCTGTTTATGAAGATTCAATCTTTCGTTATCATAAAATGGTGGAGATAGCAGTATACAAAGATAGCTTGGCAAGAAAGTTGACAAACGAATCAAATGAAATCAAAAGGCTTATCAAGAAATAATAAGATGTTGTTTCTTGTGTTTGCACCATTGTAGCAGGTGGAACACTATATAAAAAACTGATAGTGGCAAAAATATTACCTCGCCACCATCAGTTTGTTTTCGCATTTAATGAGAATTGGATTTTGTGCAATGTTATTTCTTTTTAACCTAATTTTATAGCCCGACCACAAGCACCAAAACGCAAGCTCTAATGCCACATTCCAAAGCGACATCGGAAGTTGGTTCATGCTCGAAGGTTGAGGGGCAAAGTTTGTTCCCTCGTAATATTCCGCTACGACAGGGGTGGAAAAGTCTTGGCTCATACCTGCGACAGCTTTCTTGATTTGACGATAGTCTGCACCTTCTGGCAACCCCTCATTGAAATCCTTGAAGTAGGAAGCCCTTATCTGATTATCTATCTTATTTCTTTTCTTTCTTCACCCTCGCATCCTTGACAATCTTTCCTGCCAAGAAACAAAGTTCTATCACCATTATCACCCAATGCCAAGGATATTCGCTCGGATGTGCAATGAGCTTCCCGATGATGCCC
>JAJXBQ010000316.1:0-2743 GCA_021640525.1 Segatella copri | reverse complement strand
ATATGACACTAGTCATCCTTGCCATACTGATACTGGCATATATTCTCATTGCAACTGAGAATATTACCAAGGTGAACCGTGCTGCCGTAGCCATCTTTGCTGGAACGGTAGGATGGGTTCTCTATATCTGTTTCGGTATGGACTTCGTGACCAGTGAACACTCTTCTGATTATTCACGCTATCTGAATCTCGGAATGTGGAACGAGATAGAATCCACCAGTACAACGGTGAAGTATTTTATTGCCCGTAACATCTTCCTTCCTTATGTGGGTAGAGCAGCAGAAATCGTACTCTTCCTGCTAGCCACTATGACGATAGTTGAAATTCTCAATAACAACGGATGCTTCGATTTCATACGCCAGTTGTTACGTACCCGAAGCGCCAAGAAAATGCTATGGATTCTCGCTGCCGTGACCTTTGTTATTTCGGCAAATCTCGATAATCTTACTACAACAGTGATGATGCTTACGATGATGCATGGGGTAATTCCAAACCGTCGTCAGCGCATGGTGTATGGAGGTGCCATTCTTCTTTCTGCCAACTGTGGCGGAGCTCTTACCGTTATCGGAAATCCGGAAGGACTGGTGATGTGGAATATGGGTGCTGTAACGGCTACTCATTATTTCCTGTCGCTTCTGCTGCCATGTCTTGCAGCTTGGCTCATTCCGTTGTTGATGATGCAGCGCATGCTGCCTGAAAGAGTAGAGACAGAATGGATTGCTATGCCATACCGTGGGGATGATACCCGTCTCAATGTATGGCAGCGCTTGCTGATGCTCTTTGTGGGTATCGGTGGATTGTGGTTTATCCCTACCTTCCATAATATTACGAAATTAAGTCCTTTCCTCGGTGCGCTCTGCGTATTGGGTGTACTCTGGATTGTGAACGAGATATTCAACCGTAAACTCATGAATATGGATGCGATGGCTGACCGTCGCACCCCTAGAGTCTTCCAATACGGAGTCGTCCAGATGATTCTCTTCGTGATGGGTATCATGCTTGCCATCGGAGTGGTGAAGGAGACCGGCGCTTTTGACGATTTTGCTACTCTTCTCAACTCTGTCGGTATGGATGATAAGCATCCTGGTGTGTTACTGCATGGTGTCTTGGCAGGTATAGTCAGTACTGTACTTGACAACTTTGCTACAGCCATGAACTTTTTCTCCCTTCATGATCTGGCAAATGTGAATGATCCTTCATTCAGCATGCTTACTGATTATCATACCAATGGTATCTACTGGCAGATGATTGCATATTGCGTAATGGCTGGTGGTAACGTTCTTGGTATCGGTACAATCAGCGGTCTTGCCCTGATGAAGATGGAACGTATGCACATGGGATGGTATTTCCGCAATATTGGCTGGAAAGCTTTGATGGGTGGCGTCATCGGACTTGCTATCCTTTGGCTCTCCCATATCCTGGTGGCTGGTGCCGCAAACCTAATTATTTAAATCGATAAGCCCAAACAAAGCAAGGGGTATACCTTTGGATACCTACTGTATATGTAGGGGTAATGGATGAAAAACATCATCCTGAGAGGATAATAAACTAACATTAAAAAAATATATATAATATAATAAGGTATAGTTATGGCAAAGATTAAGACTATTGGAATTTTAACATCTGGAGGAGATGCTCCAGGTATGAATGCTGCTATCCGTGCGGTTACCCGTTCGGCTATCTACAACGGTTTCACTGTGAAAGGTATCTATCGTGGTTACGATGGTCTCATCAATGATGAAATTAAAACCTTTTCTACAGAGAATGTAAGCGGTATCATCGGCACAGGTGGTACGATGCTGAAGACAGCCCGTTCTAAGGAATTCATGACCGAGGAAGGTCGCCAGAAGGCATTTGAAACGATTCAGAAAGAGGAAATAGATGCGCTTGTCGTGATTGGCGGTAACGGTTCGCTGACAGGTGCGATGAATTTCGCACGTGAGTTTGATGTATGCTGCATCGGATTGCCTGGAACAATTGATAATGACCTTTTTGGTACAGACAATACGATTGGTTATGATACTACGATGAATACCATCGTAGAATGTGTAGACCGCATCCGTGATACTGCGCAGAGCCACGAGCGTATCTTCTTTATCGAGGTGATGGGCCGTGATGCCGGTTTTCTGGCGCAGAACTCAGCTATCGCCAGTGGAGCAGAGGCAGCCATCATACCAGAGGATTCTACTGACGTAGACCAGTTGGCTCAATTCATGGAGCGTGGTATCCGTAAGTCTAAGAAGAGTTGTATCGTCATCGTGTCAGAGAGTCCTAAGTGCGGTGCTCTTTATTATGCCGACCGTGTGCGCAAGGAGTTCCCTGAGTTTGATGTACGTGTATCTATCCTGGGTCACTTGCAGCGTGGCGGTCGTCCATCAGCCCGTGACCGTATTCTTGCGAGCCGTACCGGTTGTGGTGCCATCGAGGCTATCATGCAGGGACAGCGCAATGTGATGATTGGTGTACGCAATAACGAGGTGGTATACGTTCCGCTTTCTGAAGCCATCCGCTCAGATAAGCCATTCGACCGTAAACTGATCAAGGTTTTGGACGAGTTGAGTATCTAATTTATAGAGATAAGGGTAAGAAGAGAGGAGTTTGGACTCCTGACTTCTTGCTTTTGCATAGGAAAATGGTTTAAAGGGAACTAAAAATGGTTTAATTAGGTATAAAAGCCGAATAAAACTTTTAATTAATTTGTGGTTTCCATAAATTGTTGTTACTTTTGCAGTCAAGAATAATA
>JAJXBQ010000315.1:0-2749 GCA_021640525.1 Segatella copri | reverse complement strand
CCATCAGGCGGCTTGGTGTTCTTTCAGTTCTTCAATTCGAATATTGGTTACGTCTTATTCGATGCGCACTCCTGGTATTTCGCCTTTTGAAATGGCTAAGTCATAAATTTGCGCAGCACTATACCCATCTCGCATCCATGAATCTAAGGCGCGAATAGCCTCGCTACGCTTTTTATCTTCTCTTTCATTTTTGATATCAACGAGGACATCAACGCAATTAAGGCATATGTGGATTTTGTCCTTACATTCGATCATGGCGGCTTTACCATGATTTCCGCCACACAGTGAGCATAAATCTTCAGGGTCTGGCTGGTATTTCTGTAACGTTAAAGTGGTGAATGTTGAACAGGCCATAATCATCTCCATAAAACAAAACTCTCCGTAGCGAGTTCAGATAAAAGAAATCCCCGCGAGTGCGAGGATTGTTATTGTCTTTGCTTCGTGCATTTTTCGCACTTTCGGCACCATCCAGATAGGCACATCCGTCCTCAATTAACACATATAGGCCACATCATTTTTCCTCTTTTGGTTTATGAATCTGAATGGTCATGCCGCTTTGAGTGGTGACTACAACGACAGAACCAGGCTGAAGACTGTTAAGATTGAATGCTTCGTAAAACGAATCCAATACCAGTGCTTTTTTATTCTTTCGGTTCCACCAACGCCATCCCTTGCTACAGGCTACACTGACAATCCACTGTCCACTCCTATAAGACATATAAAACCAGATGAGCAAAACCTGAAGGAAGGCCATCCAGTCAATAATCGTATATTTCGCGAAGGAGTCCATTACTTCACCTCCTGCGGCGGTTCTGGTAGCGGCATCCAGTGGGTTACTTCTTTGAGATGCAGGTCTTCGCCATCACCGTCATCCCAAGTGGGATTGCCATCATTAAACCAGTCGCCATATACGCCGACCTGAGTGTTGGGGATGCTTGGTGGGTAGTTGTTTTTAAAGTCAGCTGCTAACACATAGCATTGTCGCTCTCCCATTTCTGGCATTAGCTCACTACAGCTTATCCAACCATCCGGAGTTACCGGAGAGTTGCCGGGTTCTTTAATGTGCAAACGAGGCTCACCATCTTTTGGTTCAGGCCACTGACGCTCCATGTTGATCTTCAATTTATTTTCCATAGCAGCGGTAATTTCAGCATCACTGATACCGGCACGGCGCTGTGCATCCCACAACAGGAACTGCATATCAGCCCACTCGCTGAGATCGTCAGGTTCGGCTGCGGCTTCCAGAGCCTCTTTTGAGAGGTGTTTCAGTGGACCAATGGGGCCAACGCAGCCAAATGTGGAGTCAGACCATTTGGCATGCTCGTGGCGAACCCGCTCGCGTTCCAGTGAGGCGAGAGCGATTTTAAATGCTGTAAGCATGTGTGCTTGATCGTTGTCGAGTCCGAATGGCATTTCATCTCGTGCTGACTCAATACTGGTAATCGTATTTTGTAGCCATTCCATGGTAAAAGTGCTCATCGTAAAATATCCTCTATACTGGTAAGCCCTTCATTATTTAGCCAGATCATTGCGTCATCCGGCAACTTGCTGTCTGGTTTTGCGTTTTTGAGAGAGGAACTCAGTCGCTTAATCCACATTGTCAGCTCAGTAATGCGCCTGTGTTTGCCTTCCAGCTCAACGCGCAGCCTCCCTACCGTTAGTGCAATATCCTCGTTCTCCTTGTCGCGGCGTTTGACGTATTGCTGGTTTCTTTCCCGTTCATCCAGCAGTGCCAGCACAATCGATGGTGTTACCAGCTCATGGAAAAGGTCCGCGTCAAATCCCCAGTTGTCATGCATTGCCTGCTCTGCCGCTTCACGCAGTGCCTGAGAGTTAATTTCGCTCACTTCGAACCTCTCTGTTTACTGATAAGCTCCAGATCTTCCTGGCAACTTGCACAAGTCCGACAACCCTGAACGACCAGGCGTCTTCGTTCATCTATCGGATCGCCACACTCACAACAATGAGTGGCAGATACAGTCTGGTAGTTCAGACGACGCATTTTTATTGCTGTGTTGCGCTGTAATTCTTCAATTTCTGATGCTGAATCAATGATGTCTGCCATCTTCCATTAATCCCTGAATTGTTGGTTAATACGCTTGAGGGTGAATGCGAATAATAAAAAAGGAGCCTGTAGCTCCATGATGATTTTATTTTTCATGTTCACCGTTCCTTAAAGACGCCGTTTAACATGCCGATCGCCAGGCTTAAATGAGTCGGTGTGAATCCCATCAGCGTTACCGTTTCGCGGTGCTTCTTCAGTACGCTACGGCAAATGTCATCGACGTTTTTATCCGGAAACTGCTGTCTGGCTTTTTTGATTTCAGAATTAGCCTGACGGGCAATACTGCGAAGGGCGTTTTCTTGCTGAGGTGTCATTGAACAAGTCCCATGTCGGCAAGCATAAGCACACAGAATATGAAGCCCGCTGCCAGAAAAATGCATTCCGTGGTTGTCATACCTGGTCTCTCTCATCTGCTTCTGCTTTCGCCACCATCATTTCCAGCTTTTGTGAAAGGGATGTGGCTAACGTATGAAATTCTTCGTCTGTTTCTGCTGGTATTGGCACAAACCTGACTCCAATTTGAGCAAGGCTATGTGCCATCTCAATGCTCATTCTTAACTCAACAGGAGATGCTTTGTGCATACAGCCCCTCGTTTATTATTTATCTCCTCAGCCAGCCGCTGGGCTTTCGTAACCGGCTCATTTAAACCGTCTGGTCTGTTTCCTCCGGCTCTACAAAAATAA
>JAJXBQ010000314.1:0-2757 GCA_021640525.1 Segatella copri | reverse complement strand
GTTTGGAGCGCTGATAGCGTCCGCGGCAGGTACATTTACTTCTTGTAAAGACTACGATGACGACATCAAGAGTCTGCAAGAACAAATTGACAAAAGCGGAAGCACCGTTGGCGATCTTCAGACTCAGCTGACAACGCTGAAGAGTGCTGCAGAAGCTGCACAGGCTGCTGCTGATGCTGCAAAGACAGCTGCTGCAGAAGCTAAGACTGCCGCAGAAGCTGCAAAAACTGCCGGCGACCAGGCTGCTGCCGATGCTGCTACAGCGAAAGCGCTGGCAGAAGAAGCGAAAGCTGCCGCTGCGCAAGCAAAAGCAGATGCGATAGCGGAAGCCGCAACACAGGTTGAAGCATTGAGAAATTCAATGCAGGCTGCTATTGACAACAAACTGGATGTGACAGTACACGAAGCTGCTGTAAAAGCACTCGGTGCTCAGATTGAAGGTATCGAAACAGGTTTGAGCAATCTTGCCAACGGAGCAGTGAAAGAAAATACCGAAGCGATCAAAAATGCTCAGGATGCTATCGAAACGTTGATTACAGCAGATAAAGACTTGCAGACTCAGCTCGACGCTTTGAAACTTTATGCAGAAGGTGTAAAAGATATAGCTGACGCTAACAAGGAAGATATCGCGGCAGCGCAGAAAGCTATCGAAGCTGCACAGGATGAGATTAAGAAACTTTGGGATGAAATCAACGGTGAAGGCGGTCTGAAAGCTTTGATCGGTGAGAATAAATCTGCCATTGAAGCGCTGAAGAACTCTACAGCTCAGGATATTGCTGACCTCGAAGATAAGATCAACGATGAGCTGGATGCTATCAAATCGGATATCTCAGATATTCAGGGGGACATCAGAACCATCAACAGCCAGATTATTACTATCAACGCTGACTTGGTGAGCCTGCACACTTTGATGACTTGCCGTCTGACAAGCATCACGTTTGCTCCCGACTATATCGTAGACGGTGTGGAAGCGATCAAGTTCAACTCATTGAAATATGCTCCGATGGGAAGCGGTGAAAATGCTGCTATTCCTACGAATTATAGTATTTCTACAGCTGCTTTGGCAACTGCAAGCTACCACTTCAACCCGGCTAGCTTCAAGTTGGGCAATGCTGACTATAGCTACTTGGATCGTAGCGCTACAGTGATCAACACTCGCGCGGCTGCCAGCCAGTGGGTTCAGATCAGCGGTACTCCGGTTGCTAACGCTGCAACAGGAACAGTGGACTTCAAACTGCTTCGTCTTAACGTCCATTCTACTCAGCCGGCAGAAGATAAAGTAAACATGGTTGCTTTGCAGGCTACTCTGAAGGGTGATGCTGTAGACAAAGACGAGACTAACGTAGTGGTTACTTCTCCGTATGTATCTATCTATGATGACGTACTGGCTGCACCGGACGTTCGCATCTCTGACAAAGCTACTTTAGTTTCAGGTGCTGACGGTGCTCATTATGCAACTACTTTCACTGCTTGTAAGTCAGAAGCTGTTCGCTATACAACTCCTTACGATCAAGTATTCAACCTGAAAGACCTGGTGGCTACTTGCTTCGGTAACGGTAATCACAAAGAATTCCCGATCGAAGACTATAAGTTGTCATATAAGTTCTCTGTAGCTTCTTCTGATTACAACATCACTGAAGGTGAAACTTCAACCAACCAGCAGAAATGGGTGGTATGTAACGACGCTGCGGCAGGTTTGTACCAGGCAGAAGGCTTTAATAAAGAAGCGATCGGTCGTACTCCTATCCTGAAAGTGGAATTGGTAGACGAAGCAGGCAATGTAGTACGTCGCGGATTCGTGAAGATCGAATTTGGTGTGACGAAGCAAGATGACCTCGTAGTAGGTGACAAGGCTTATGACTTGGTAGCTAAATGTACTGAAACAGCTGCTGAATACACTATCACAGAGCAATTCATCCGTGAAAATGTTTACCGCGTTATTACTAACGGTAAGGAAACAAGCATGAGCCACGAAGAATTCTGGAACTTGTATGATGCTTCCGGTGCTGTTGCTGTAGTGAAGAAGAACAACCTGTCACACACTATGACTCTGCCGAGAATCGTTGACGGTGATACTTCAGTAGGTACTGCTACGAAGAAGATCGTATGGTCATTTAATCATGGTGAACTGGGTAAGATCGGTGCCGGTGGTTCTCAATTTGTTGCAACTGTAACAGTGAAGAACAAACTGACTTCTTCTGAATATCCTGCAAGCATCACATTCAAGTTCACAGTAAACGTGAAGTTGCCTGAACTTACTTTGGATGCTACTGAAAATGATATTTACTGGACGAAAGATGGTGATGAGTACAAGTACTTCAATGTAAATGTGAGTGTACCTAACTCAGTTGCTTCTCCTGCAAGTGATTGTCAGTTCAGAAGAGCATTGACAGAAGCTTACTCTGCTTACACTGTGAAAGGACTTCCGGGTTGCGAATCTGCTCGTTACAAAGTAATCAAGACTTACTCTAACGGTAACTTGACTTCTCCTGTAATGTCTGGTGTTCAGATCGACGGTAACTATATCACCCTGGATAAGAGCAATGCTGCTGTGAAGGCTGCGTTGAACAGCGCAAACGGTCTGCAAGCTGTCGTTGCACACATCTACACGATGAGCAATGGCGACGAAGTGACTGTTAACGAATTTATGGTTGACTTTATCCGTCCTGTTAACTTGAACATGCCGAGCGGTATTGCAGTAATAGACGCTAAGACTGGTGGTGATGTTGCTGACTTCCAATGGAATGGTCTGTTGAC
>JAJXBQ010000313.1:0-2779 GCA_021640525.1 Segatella copri | reverse complement strand
TGAAGTTCCGTAAAATCGGCGGTTTCGATTTAACACCAATCGTATCTGGTTTCTTAGCAACTGTTGTATCTGGTGGTATCTTCGTTACCCTCTTATGGCAAGTGCTTGGTTTACCAAATAATGTATATATGTACGGCATGTGGCCATTGGTGCTTATCGTAGGTGCTTTGAATGGCGCTATTACGCCAATCTTATACATTCCGGCACAACGTCTATTCTCTAAACGCGGCATGTTGCCAAGTGCAGATCAATTGACGTCTGACCATAGTCATATGACGATCTTGCCTGAGCGCCAAGCTAAAATCTCCATTGAGCACGTAAATTACTATCATCCAAAGGCGACTACACCGTCTCTTGAAAACATCAATCTCGACGTACATGATGGGGACTTCCTCGTTGTGACTGGTCCTGCTGGTTGTGGTAAAAGTACCCTTTGCATGGCTATGGTAGGGGCTGTGCCTAAATTCTACGGCGGCCGTCTTGAAGGCATGGTCTTTGTAGATGGTAAAGCGACTACGCAAATGGAAATTCCAGAGCTTGCAAACCACATCGGTGTTGTTCTTGCCGACTATGATACTCAGCTCGTAACGATGACAGTTCGTGAAGAAGTAGCTTTTGCTATGGAAAACCGCGGTTATGACCGTGAAACTATCAAAGCTCGTTCTGAAGAGGTGTTTAAACAAGTTGGCCTTGTAGGCTTAGAAGACCGCAAGATTACAAGCTTGTCTGGTGGCCAACGCCAACGTTTGGCAATCGCTTCCGTATTGGCTACGAACCCAACAGTTCTTGTGCTCGATGAACCAACCAGCTCCCTCGACCCAGATGGGACTGCCGAATTATATCGCCTTGTAGGTGATTTAAACCAAAAACACGGTATTACCGTTGTTGTTATCGACCATGATTTGCACGCTGTATTGCCATATGCAAACCGCATGGCTCTCATGGTGGATGGCTCTATCGCATGTGATGCGGATGTACCGACTACGCTTCGTTACATGTACGAACACAATATTCACGTAGATGCATTGCCATCTGTGTTCACAACGTACATGGAACTTGAACAAGCGGGCTTCCATAGTGATGAACCATGGCTCAGCATCGAGTCTGCTATCAAGGGCTTGCACCAAATTGAAATGGCTCACGCTATTCAAAACGAGGTGCATGGTGAAAGCAACTCTCCAGCTAATCAATCTAATACAGTAGACAATAAACAACCAATTCAACGCGTTGATGATGTACAAGGAAAGGACGGTGGCGCTCATGCTTAAGGTTGAAAATATCCGCTTTGGCTATGTGCCATCCGTAGACATCTTCCGTGATGTGACTTTCACCATCGAAGGCGGTGAATATATCGCCATAGGTGGTCGCAATGGTTGTGGTAAAACGACTATCACTCGTTTGCTCGTAGGCCTTGAAAAGGCTAGTGAAGGCCGTATGTACTATAACGGCACAGATATTACATCTATGCCGCCATCTAAACGTGGTCAATTTATCGGTTATGTATTCCAACAACCAGATCGCCAAATGTTCAGACCAACCGTAGCGACAGAGGTTGCCTTCGGTCCTGAGTCCTTGGGACGCAGTAAATCCGAAGTGAAACACATCGTCGATGAAGTGTTGGAGCGCACAGGTATCGCTCACTTACGTGATGCATATCCTCCAACATTGCGCCGCGGCGAAAAGCAACGCGTTGCTATCGCTTCTGCATTAGCGATGCAATCTAAAATCCTCATCCTCGACGAACCAACAAGTGGTCAAGATGGTAAGGAGACTAAAGAGTTGTTAGCATTATTGCGCCAACTCAATCAAGAAGGCATTACAATCCTTCTCATTACACATGATATGGAAATCATGGCTAGCGAATGTAGCCGTGCGCTCATCATGGGTAACCAAACAGTTGCCTTTGATGGCAGTCCAGAAGAATTGTTCAAGAAATCTACGGACGAATTGCAAGACCTAGGCCTTACTAAACCGCCAAGTGTGGAACTTTCACTAGCGGTACCATCCCTAGGCTATTGCAAATCCATGGATGAATTGAAATCTAAGTTAGTGGCTCAGTTGAGCGGGAAATAGGAGGGACATATGGAACGTTTAGTACCGTTAACAAAAATCTTGATGACCCTCGCCGTATCCGTGTGGGCCATTCTATTGCGTGACTGGGCATCTCTATTGGCCTTAGTCGTTGTAGAACTTGTTGTGTTATTCGTTGCAGGTCTATTGATCAAACAACGTAAGGCCGTTGTGGCGTTGACTAGCTTTGCCGTATTCCTTGGCATCGTTCAATTTCTCGGCAGTGGCGATGTAACATCTGCTATCGTATCTGGCTTGCGCATGCTCGCTATGACACTTGTATTCATCTGCTTGTTGGCAACCACAAAATTGCAAGACCTTACAGCAGCGCTCGTAACACAATGCAAAATTCCTTATGAATATGCATTTATGTTCACTGCAGCACTTCGCTTCGTGCCTGACTTCATTGCTGAAAGCCACGCCGTACAAGAAGCGCAAGCTTGCCGTGGCCTATCCTTAGAAGGCAACTTCATTAAACGCATCAAATCCTATGCATCCGTTATCCAACCATTGCTCTTAAAATCCTTGGGCCGCTCTGAAACAATGGCATTATCCCTAGAACTACGTGGCTTTGGTGGTCCTACACATAGCTTTGCTGCATCCGTAGGATTGAAAAAAGTGGACTACGCTGTGATTGGTACTCTTGTAGTAGTAACAATTGCTTTGTTTGCTATCGTAGCTTAATCTTTGATTAATCAAGCATATGTCT
>JAJXBQ010000312.1:0-2783 GCA_021640525.1 Segatella copri | reverse complement strand
TCTAATCATTTATTTATCAGATATTTGCATTACCTTTGCACCCGAAATGATGAATAAAAAGGCGATATATCATAGGGCTGATGACTTCACTCTCCTTCACGGAGACTGCATACGGCTGATGGGCGAATTTGATTTCAAGTTCGACATGATCTTCGCCGATCCTCCTTACTTCCTGTCCAATGGAGGTATCAGCGTACAGAGCGGGAAGGTGGTGTGCGTGGATAAAGGGGAATGGGATAAGGGCGGGACGCCCGAACATATCGACCTGTTCAACGAGGAATGGATTGCAGAATGCAGGGAACACCTGACGGAGAACGGAACTATCTGGATTTCGGGAACTTATCACAATATCTTCTCGGTGGCCAACAAACTGACGCAGCTCGGATTCAAAATCCTCAATGTCATCACATGGGCGAAGACGAATCCACCACCTAATATCTCGTGCCGGTACTTTACTTACAGCACCGAGTTCATCATCTGGGCAAGGAAGTGCCCGAAGAAACCGCACTACTTCAACTATGACCTGATGAAACTGCTGAACGAGAACAAGCAGATGACGGATGTGTGGAGGCTGCCAGCCATCGCAAGATGGGAGAAATCGCAGGGCAAGCATCCTACGCAGAAACCGCTCGCCCTGCTGGTACGCATCATCCTGGCTTCTACCCGGCACGGGGCATGGATCCTCGACCCGTTTTCGGGAAGCGGAACTACCGGCATCGCTGCCTCGCTGACCGGCAGGCGCTATCTAGGCATAGAAAGGGAAAAGGAATATCTGGACCTGAGCATCAGGAGAAGGGTGGAACTGGAGAATGGAAGCATCGTAAGGAGCTACCGCAAGAAGATAAGGGATATCGTGATTGCGGATGGAGAACCGGAAGAGGCTGACATCTTTGGGATGATGGATGAGAACAGGATTCAGGATTTGCCTTTCTGATTTTTCACCGACAAAAGCATCGCATTACCTTTGCTTTACCCTTCGGCCAGCGATATACAATTCTGTTACGCGCCTGAAACCTCCATATAACTACGATGAAACAGAAAAAGCCCCGCAGGAATAATACCTGTGGGGCTTGAATCAACTTAAAAAAATAAATATGATGAACTCCTTTCCGAAATTCGGCTAGATGTGGAAATCTACCAACTTCAGCCATCGCTTGACATCAAACGACGGACAGTCTTTGTGAACGTTTGGCAAATCGCGGTGGCCCAGTATCTCTGCATCTGGATAGGAGAGGCAGAGGCTCTCCAGAAGCGAATACAGAGCCTGATTCTGGGCTGGAGTGCGCGTATCGGCAGGCTTGCCGTTCTTGTCGAGACCTCCCTCATAACAGATGCCGATGCTGTGGGCATTGTAATGACGGGCATGGGCTCCTACTTCCGATTCCGGACGACCCGGATATATCACACCATCCTTCGTGATGTAATAATGATAGCCGATACTCTTGAAACCGCGGGCAAGATGGCAGGCCTCCAACTGCTCGAATGTGAAATCCTGAGTCACTCTCGTGGCAGAACAGTGGATCACGATGAGTGAAATGCTACGATGTTTCTGTGTCATGGCAACCTCCCTTCTTTTAGCAGTTCTGTACACAGAATGAGCTGGCTACAGCTGTTAATACCGTGATGAGGAAGTTGATGATGGTTTTCCAATTTACTTTTTTCATTTTGCTTTGTTTTTTAATGATTAATACTAAGTGGATAATGATAGTCACATGCTTGTTTTAGTGGTTGAAATTTAGTTTCAGTAAGCGTTTCTGGAAGAAGAAGGGCGGGGGAGGAACTGCCAGCCCGGATACCCGTAAAAGGCAGGTTCTTGGGTCATTATGATTTGCTGTTTATCCGTAATCGTCAGGATGAAAACCAGCCGCTTTGTGCCTTCGGAATATCCCTGTCGCCGGTCAGTTCACTCCTTCCTTCTTCTGTCGTTTCGCATATTTGAGAGACGGATTACTACTCCAGACCGTCTCCGCTGTCGCCTGTTCCGTCGGTACTGCCGCCTTGTGATGTACCGCCGCCCCCAGTGGTTCCGCCGCCCTGTGTGTTATCGCCAGTGGTGGTATCGCCTGCAGCGCTCTCGCTAGAGTTGAGGAGATCCATGGCGTTCTTGGCGTTGGCATCGAGAGAGAGCTGTGTGTTGCTGAGCTTGCCGGTAGCACGTGCTCTGAGGCGGTAGCCTTCTACAAACTTGGCGAGGCTCCACTCCTTGATGCTGGCGGCTCCCATCTTGTTGATGATGCCGATGGAGAAGATGGCGAGGTTGTCTATCTTCACAGCCTTGTTCTGGAGTACGAGCTCCTTCACACAGCTCACCATATCGGTGAGAAGGCCCTTGATGGCACCCTTCGAGAACGGGGTGTTGTGGCTCGCCATGTGTTCGGCGAGTTCATCGATACCGATGGTTTCTGTTACTACTGGTCGCGCATAATACTTGCCATACGCTTCCTTGATTGTCTTGTTCTTGTTCTTCGCTAACTTGATGAGAATCATACTTTTAAAAATTTAGTTTTAGTAAAAGCAGTCAGTGTCTCCGCCGAGACCGTTGCTGCATCAACCTCTCTGATTGACGATACAAAGATACAACATTCCCGAACCCCCAACTATGCGATTTGTGCGATTTGCAGGGATTCGGGAAAAAAAGGTTGAAAAAAGTGGTATTTTTTTATGTTACTGAACTTTCAACGATGTAGAGCGGAGCGCAGGGATATATTGCATAAGAATTGCTTTTATCTGAAAATAACGCCTAAAAAAGCAAAAAATAGCAGAATGATGCTTTTATTTTGAGT
>JAJXBQ010000311.1:0-2803 GCA_021640525.1 Segatella copri | reverse complement strand
CGTCAGCTCGTGTCGTGAGATGTTGGGTTAAGTCCCGCAACGAGCGCAACCCCTGCTACCAGTTGCCATCAGGTAACGCTGGGCACTCTGGTAGGACTGCCGGTGACAAGCCGGAGGAAGGTGGGGATGACGTCAAGTCATCATGGCTCTTACGAGTTGGGCTACACACGTGCTACAATGGCACCTACAGAGGGAAGCGAGATCGCGAGGTCGAGCGAATCTTAAAAAGGTGTCTCAGTTCAGATTGTACTCTGCAACTCGAGTACATGAAGTTGGAATCGCTAGTAATCGCGGATCAGCATGCCGCGGTGAATACGTTCCCGGGTCTTGTACACACCGCCCGTCACGCCATGGGAGTTTGTTCTGCCTGACGGCGTTGAGCTAACCTAGCAATAGGAGGCTGGCGACCACGGTAGGGTAAGCGACTGGGGCGAAGTCGTAACAAGGTAGCCGTAGGGGAACCTGCGGCTGGATCACCTCCTTTCAAAGAAACGAAGCAGTAAGGATTACTGCCTACGTATCCTCTTAAGATATCTGGTGGCAAGCCGTTTAAGGGTTTGTAGCTCAGGTGGTTAGAGCGCACGCCTGATAAGCGTGAGGTCGGAAGTTCAAGTCTTCCCAGACCCACCAAGACTGCAAGAGCAAGATAAAGTTTGCTTTTATGGTAAATCGGGGGTATAGCTCAGCTGGGAGAGCACCTGCTTTGCAAGCAGGGGGTCAGGAGTTCGATCCTCCTTACCTCCACCAAGATATGGCAAGAAGAAAGAGTTACCTAAGCGATTAGGTAAGGGCACGAGAGTGCGAGTTATAAAGACATTGTAAATAAGAAGAAAAGAAACGAATTAGAGTAAAATCTAAGGAGAAAGTAGAAAATACACCTTTTAATATGAAATATTAAAAACGGGTAAATTTTACTGAGAGTATAGATGAGATTCCAGGGATGGGAGATTATTTATACGTAAAGAATCAAGCGATAGGTAAGAGCATTTGGCGAATGCCTAGGCAATCAGAGGCGAAGAAGGACGTGATACACTGCGAAAAGCCGTGGGGAGCTGTGAATAAGCATTGATCCGCGGATGTCCGAATGGGGAAACCCGGCCGCAAGGTCACTTTCACACGAATACATAGTGTAGAAAGAGCGAACGCAGGGAACTGAAACATCTAAGTACCTGTAGGAAAGGAAATCAACCGAGACTCCGAAAGTAGTGGCGAGCGAAATCGGACCAGCCGATGGATTTATTAATAAGAATTGGAAGCATCTGGAAAGTTGCACCAAAGAAGGTGATAGTCCTGTACAAGTAGAAAGTTAATAAATTCTTGAGTAAGGCGGAGCACGAGAAATTCTGTCTGAAAATGGGGAGACCACTCTCCAAGGCTAAGTACTACTGATTGACCGATAGTGAACAAGTACCGTGAGGGAAAGGTGAAAAGCACCCCTATAAGGGGAGTGAAAGAGAACCTGAAACCGAATGCTTACAAGCAGTCGGAGGGTCTTTAAGGCCTGACGGCGTACCTTTTGTATAATGGGTCAGCGACTTAGTGTATGTAGCAAGCTTAAGCCGATAGGTGTAGGCGTAGCGAAAGCGAGTTTTAATAGAGCGATAAGTTACATGCATTAGACCCGAAACCGAGTGATCTAGCCATGAGCAGGTTGAAGGTTGGGTAACACCAACTGGAGGACCGCACCCATATCTGTTGAAAAAGATAGGGATGACTTGTGGCTAGGGGTGAAAGGCCAATCAAACTCGGAAATAGCTGGTTCTCCGCGAAAACTATTTAGGTAGTGCGGTGAGCGGACACCTTGAGGGGTAGAGCACTGAAAGAGCTAAGGGGGAGCGATCCTTACTAAACTTTATCAAACTCCGAATACTCAAGAGTGATACTCACCAGACAGACATTAGGTGCTAAGGTCTAGTGTCGAGAGGGAAAGAGCCCAGACCGTCAATTAAGGTCCCAAAATTATGGCTAAGTGGTAAAGGAAGTGAATTGTCCAAAACAGTCAGGAGGTTGGCTTAGAAGCAGCCATCCTTTAAAGAAAGCGTAATAGCTCACTGATCTAAACAAGACGATTTGCGCCGAAGATGTAACGGGGCTAAAGCCATATACCGAAATTACGGATTTACACGTAAGTGTAAGTGGTAGCGGAGCGTTCTGTAGGCCTGCGAAGGTGAACCGTAAGGTTTGCTGGAGGTATCAGAAGTGAGAATGCTGACATGAGTAGCGAAAAGAAGAGTGAGAGACTCTTCCGCTGAAAGTCCAAGGTTTCCTGCGTAAAGCTAATCTGCGCAGGGTTAGTCGGCCCCTAAGGCGAGGCAGAGATGCGTAGTCGATGGGAATCAGGTTAATATTCCTGAACCAACTAGGAAGTGACGGATTCAGTAAATTGTATGTCCTTATTGGATTGGATATGCAGTGAATGAGTTCCAGGAAATAGCCCTAGTATAGACCGTACCCCAAACCGACACAGGTGGACAGGTAGAGAATACCAAAGCGCTTGAGAGAACTATGTTGAAGGAACTAGGCAAAATACTTGCGTAACTTCGGGATAAGCAAGCCCCATTTTAAGGCAACTTAAGGTGGGGGGCACATACTAGGGGGTAGCGACTGTTTACTAAAAACACAGGACTCTGCTAAATTGAAAGATGAAGTATAGGGTCTGACGCCTGCCCGGTGCTGGAAGGTTAAGGAGAGATGTGAGAGCATTGAACTGAAGCCCCAGTAAACGGCGGCCGTAACTATAACGGTCCTAAGGTAGCGAAATTCCTTGTCGGGTAAGTTCCGACCTGCACGAATGGCGTAACGA
>JAJXBQ010000310.1:0-2819 GCA_021640525.1 Segatella copri | reverse complement strand
CTAAACCTCTCAACTCGTGCAACAATACGTTCAAGGATTCCGGAATACCAGGTTGCGGCATCGGTTCACCTTTCACAATTGCTTCATAAGCTTTCGAACGTCCTACCACGTCATCAGATTTGATAGTAAGGATTTCCTGCAGGATATGAGCAGCACCAAAACCTTCGAGTGCCCAAACCTCCATTTCTCCGAAACGCTGACCACCGAACTGCGCTTTACCACCAAGAGGTTGCTGAGTAATCAATGAGTACGGACCGATAGAACGAGCATGCATCTTGTCTTCAACCATGTGGCCCAACTTCAACATATAAGTTACACCTACAGTTGCCGGCTGGTCAAATTGCTCACCTGTACCACCGTCACAAAGATACGTTTTACAGTAACGCGGCAGTCCTGCCTTGTCTGTCCATTCGTTCAGATCCTCCATTGTAGCACCATCGAAGATAGGAGTAGCAAATTTAACGCCCAATGTTTTTCCGGCACGTCCAAGTACAGCTTCAAAAATCTGACCGATATTCATACGAGAAGGCACACCCAACGGATTCAATACAATGTCGACCGGAGTACCATCTGCCAAGAACGGCATATCTTCCTGACGAACAACACGGGATACAATACCCTTGTTACCATGGCGACCTGCCATCTTATCACCCACACCGATCTTACGCTTCTTAGCAATATATACTTTTGCCATCTGGATAATACCAGCAGGAAGCTCATCACCAATGGTAATCGCAAACTTCTTACGCTTCAGTTCCGCATCCAGTTCTTTATATTTCTTGATGAAATTCATCACCAAGTCGCGAATCATACCGTTAGCATGCTCATCACTGGTCCAGTTACTCAACTGGATAGAAGTAAAGTCAAGTGAATCAAAATCAGATGCACTGAACTTCGCTCCCTTAGCAATCACTTCCGCCCCCAAGTAGTCTTTCACGCCCTGAGAAACCTTGCCTTCTGTCAAAGTCATCAGTTTCTTAACCAAAATGCGTTTCAAGTCTGCAACCTTAGATTCAAACTCATCATCAATCTTAGGCAACAGTGCCTTGTCTGCCAACTTAGAGCTACGGTTCTTGATCACACGTGAGAACAATTTCTTATCGATAACAACGCCTTTCAGAGAAGGAGATGCCTTCAAAGAAGCGTCCTTCACATCACCGGCCTTATCACCAAAGATCGCACGAAGCAGTTTTTCTTCGGGAGAAGGATCAGATTCACCTTTCGGAGTAATCTTACCGATCATGATATCACCCGGCTCGATACGGGCACCGATTCTTACGATACCGTTTTCGTCCAAGTCCTTAGTTGCCTCTTCACTGACGTTCGGGATATCAGAAGTCAATTCTTCCATACCACGTTTCGTTTCACGAACTTCGAGAGAATATTCTTCTACGTGAACTGAAGTCAACAGATCTTCACGTACAACGCGCTCGTTCAATACAATAGCATCCTCATAGTTATATCCCTTCCAAGGCATATAAGCCACCAACAGGTTCTTACCCAATGCCAGCTCACCCTTTTCTGTAGAATAACCTTCGGTCAGGATATCACCCTTTTTCACCCGTTGGCCCTTGTCGCAGATCGGACGCAAGTCAATCGTCATGTTCTGGTTAGTCTTACGGAACTTAGGTATTCTATATTCCTTCAAGGCAGGTTCGAAACTTACGAACTCTTCGTCTTCCGTACGGTCATACAAAATACGAATAGTAGTAGCATCCACGTAGTCAACAACACCATCTCCTTCTGCAGTAATCTGCGTACGGGAGTCTCTTACCAACTGACGTTCGATACCTGTACCTACAATCGGCGCTTCACTTCTCAACAGAGGAACTGCCTGGCGCATCATGTTAGATCCCATCAATGCACGGTTAGCATCATCATGTTCCAAGAACGGAATCAATGAAGCGGCAATAGAGGCAATCTGCTGAGGAGATACATCCATCAGGTTAACTTCAGACGGTTCAACAACCGGGAAGTCAGCATCCTGACGAGATTTAACTTTATTACGCACAAATGTACCGTCGTCATTCAACGGAGCATTACCCTGTGCAATAATCTTTTCTTCTTCTTCTTCGGCCGTCAGATAAACCAAACCGTTTTCAGAAAGATCCACTTTTCCATTTTCTACCTTACGGTAAGGAGTTTCAATAAATCCAAGATCATTAATCTTAGCGAATACACACAATGAAGAAATCAAACCGATGTTCGGACCTTCAGGAGTCTCAATCGGACAAAGACGACCATAATGTGTGTAGTGAACGTCACGAACCTCAAATCCGGCACGTTCACGGGAAAGACCACCGGGACCTAACGCAGACATACGGCGTTTATGCGTAATTTCAGCCAATGGGTTTGTCTGGTCCATAAACTGAGACAGTGCATTCGTTCCGAAGAATGAATTGATTACAGAAGAAATAGTCTTCGCATTAATCAAATCAATCGGAGTAAACACCTCATTATCACGAACGTTCATACGCTCACGAATCGTACGGGACATACGAGCCAAACCAACAGCAAACTGATTGGAAAGCTGTTCGCCTACTGTACGCACACGGCGGTTACTCAAGTGATCAATATCATCTACATCTGCCTTTGAGTTAATCAACTCAATCAGATACTTAATGATTTCAATAATATCTTCCTTAGTGAGGACACGCACCTCCATATCAGTCGTCAGATTCAATTTCTTATTGATTCTGTAACGACCTACATCACCAAGGTCATATCGTTTTTCCGAGAAGAACAGGTTGTTGATAACTTCACGTGCACTTGCATCATCAGCCGGATCGGCATTACGCAACTGACGGTAGATATACAAC
>JAJXBQ010000309.1:0-2845 GCA_021640525.1 Segatella copri | reverse complement strand
ATAAGGATATATTTATTATCGCAAAGATACTGAGTGCATTCCAGCGTAGTTGCATATACGTAGGAATGCACTTTTTTTCTCTCACTACAATTCCTCATACAATCGATTTTCTACATATCTCTATATATAGAAAGCACTAAATCTTTAACTTAATAAACATTATCGAGAATTATGAAGCATACTAAGTTTTTTATCTTCGCGCTCGTTGCTGCGATGACGTTCTCTGCCTGCGGCACAGACGATACCCTACAGTTCTATTATCCTGAAAATGGCGGTAATACGGGTGGTGGAAGCACAGGTGGCAATACCAGTGGTGAATCAACCGATAAGAACAACACAAACAAGAATGTGGCTACTGCCAACATGCCACAAGTGGTAAGAAACGCTATCGGCGGTCTGGAGTTTCCAAAGCTCAAGAATAATGGTACCAGCTATGCCATCGTTCACATGGATAATACAACAGGTATGTTGAACTATTCTACAGAATGGGATGACAACATGAAGAGCCAGAGATGGAGCTGCTACACTTTCCACACAGGAAACAATAAAAACATTGTTAGTAGACCTAAAGATGATTATCCATCTGATACAGATTTAAAGTCTCTATATGGAGTGGTAGACTTCACTTATGATCCATATACTGGCAATGGAAGATATAATCATGGACACATCTGCCCATCAGGCGACAGAAGACTAAACAGTACCCAGGAAAGACAGACAGACTTTCTGACCAACATGCAACCACAATATGGTAGTTTCAACCAAAAGGGTACATGGTTTAAAATGGAGGACGCCTTGAGGAAAAAAGCCAGTTCTATAAAAAATGACAAGGATACTCTATTTGTTGTAAAAGGCGGTACTATAGACAGTCCTGAAAACATTATTGAATATATCAACGGAAGACAAACGGTCTATACTGCAACAACAGGTTACATCCCAGTACCAAAGTATTTCTTTGTAGCAATATTGGAAAAAGCGTTTGATACGGAAAGTAACAAGCACAAATACAGTGCTTTCGGCTACTGGTTCCCTCACGAGAACAAGGCATTTGAAAAGGGCGATAAGCTCGGCAAATATATCGTAAACATCAAGACGCTGGAAGACAAAACCGGCATCGACTTCTTCTGTAATCTCCCTGATGGAATCGAGAAGGAAGTGGAAAACGTAGATGCAGAAATCATCAAGAATCTGGGGTTTTAAATAAAAGGCTATATACAAACAAAGAAGAGGGTGTGTCATAAGTCTGGATAATAGTTGGCGCATAACAGTTGACCAACGCATGCACATCAGCTGTTGTGCATGCGCATATCAGCTGTTATGCAAGCGCACAACAGCTGTTGTGCGGCCGAAGATACTGACTGTCTCAATAACATATCCTATCTCTTCCAACAACATATCCTATCTCATCCAACAACAAGAAGAGGGTGAATCATAAACTTATGACACACCCTCTTTCTTTTGTTTATATCATCATCTTCTTGGCAACTTCTTGATAGCATGTGGCATGAATGCCCTGCCGGTAGCCTTACCGAAGCTAGGAGCTACGGAATCGGTTGCAGCTGAACGGGTCTTCTTACGGGCTCCACTCGGATCGTAACGCTCCAAATCGATATACATGACATCGCCCTTAGCTGCTCCTGTTCCTATCATATAACCATAGAACACATCACGGCCCTTTTCTTCACCTAGAAAGAAACCACTCTGAGAAGAGCCCAAATCCATCACATAAGTAAAACCAGATTTATTATAACGGATATAAATATCACCATTATTATCGATATACCAGGTAAACTTCAGGGTCTGGGTTTCACCCGTTTCTTCAATATAATCCTGTTCTATACCATCACCGCAGAGAGTATTAACCTTGTTACCCGTCTGATAGAACGTCATCTCGGCATTGAAACTGTAATTGTCACGTGACTGCCCATCCTCTGCAAGCTCAGAGAGCAGCACAGAGCCTCTCCAGTCGCCAATAAGGGTCTGAGCCTCAGACAGCAGGTAATTGTTCTGAGAACTGTTAGAACCATTATTCCAGTAGTCCTGGTTCCATCCCCAGCCACCATGATTATAGTCATCATACCAATAATAATCATCATACCAGTAATCGTCATCATCACACGAGGTGAATGAGAAAGATGCAACAGCTATCGCCATCCACATCCATATCTGCTTAAACTTTTTCATATCTTGTTTCCTTTCTTCAAACTAAATTCCTTATTGCCTTACTTCACTACAAAGCGGCGAACAGGCTTCTGATTATCATCTGCTACCTTAACATACTCTACAGAATCCTTAGCTCCGCGAGAAACAATCTGGGTGTTCTCCAAACCCGAATGCTGTTTGCTGTAGCCCCAACCGTCATCGTAGTCCCAATCGTAGCCCCAGTCATAATCGCGCCAGTTATAGCTGTAAGAATCACGATAAAGTTCGAAAGAAGCACGGTTGCCATTATCAGCGTCTACATATCCAGAGAACTTGCGGTCGCCCAAAGCATAGTCGTAAATCACAACATCGCTACCCTCATCGAGAAGAGAGATATAGATGTTTCTGTTGCGAACTGTCCATTTAATACGGTTTGCGATATAGTTATTGCCATGCCAGTAATATCCCTTAAAGTAATCGATCCAATAGCCTGTACCGGAATAGATGCCATCATTCTGGTCGAAGTGAATTACCGAATAGAGGGCTTTGGAATTACCGTATTCTACCAACATATTACCCTTCCATGTACCATCGAGGGTGTATGCAATATCAGAATCATCATCACATGAGGTGAATGAGATACTCATCAAAGCTATGAAAGCCATTGTGAGAAGAGTAGTAAACTTTTTCATATCAATTTATC
>JAJXBQ010000308.1:0-2846 GCA_021640525.1 Segatella copri | reverse complement strand
TAAGAATGCACAAATTTAGCAATTTTTCTGCAAATAACATCGTTTTAAGCGAGAAAAATGTTATCTTTGCACTCGTTTTAAGGACAAAAAGTACATTTTAAGATTATTAATACATTATTATAAATAAATTTTATGGATAAAGTAAGTTATGCTTTGGGCATCGGCATCGGTCGCCAGTTGGCTTCTATGGGTGCAGAGAGTTTGAATATTGATGATTTTGCACAGGCTGTAAAGGATGCCATCGCCGGTAAGCTTCAGCTCGGCGAGCAGGAGGCTCAGGAGTTGGTACAGAACTTCTTTGCAGAGCAGGAGGCTAAGGCTCAGGCTGCTGCTGCCGAGAAGGGCAAGGTTGCTAAGGAAGCTGGTGAGAAGTTCCTCGCCGAGAACGGCAAGAAGGATGGTATCATCACTACTAAGAGCGGTTTGCAGTATCAGGTTTTGCGCGAGGGTAATGGCAAGGCTCCTAAGGCTACCGATCAGGTAGAGTGCCACTACGAGGGAACGCTTATCGACGGTACTAAGTTTGACAGTTCTTACGACCGTGGTCAGACTGCTACCTTCCCATTGAACCAGGTTATCGCTGGTTGGACAGAGGGTCTTCAGCTCATGACCGAGGGTGCCAAGTTCCGTTTCTTCATCCCTTATCAGTTGGGTTATGGCGAGCGTGGTGCAGGTGCATCTATCCCTCCATTCTCAGCATTGATTTTCGATGTAGAGCTCGTTGCCGTTAAGTAATCTGTTAGCAGAGATACTTAAACAAAGTAAAGGCAATCCTGGAATATAATAGATAAAAATAAAGATTTAAAATATAAATAAAGAAATGAAAAAGTTATTTTTCGGAGCCCTCGTGGCTTGTGCTGCTGCTACATTCGTAGGTTGTGGCAATTCTACTCCTAAGGCAGACCTCAAGACTGATGTTGATACAATGAGCTATGCTATGGGTATGTCTCAGACTCAGGGTCTGAAGGAGTTTATGGTAGAGCGCATGGGCGTTGATACCGCTTACATGGATGATTTCATCAAGGGTCTTAACGATGGTGCCAACGCTGGTGACGACAAGAAGAAGGCTGCTTACTACGCAGGTATTCAGATTGGTCAGCAGATCTCTAACCAGATGGTTAAGGGTATCAACCACGAGGTATTCGGTGAGGATTCTACAAAGTCTATCTCTCTGAAGAACTTCATGGCTGGTTTCATCACAGGTACTACTGGCAAGAAGGGCTTGATGACTGTTGAGCAGGCTGCTCAGGTAGCTCAGGCTAAGATGATGGCTATCAAGGCTAAGAACATGGAGAAGGAATATGGTCCTAACAAGGTTGCCGGTGAGAAGTTCCTCGCTGCCAACAAGAAGAAGCCAGGAGTTGTTACTCTGCCTTCAGGTGTTCAGTACAAGGTAATCAAGGAGGGTAACGGCCCTATGCCAAAGGATACTTCTATGGTTAAGGTTAACTACGAGGGTAAGACAATCGACGGCAAGGTATTCGATTCTTCTTTCAAGCGTGGTCAGGCTGTAGATCTCCGTGCTAACCAGGTTATCAAGGGTTGGACTGAGGCTTTGGTTCACATGCCAGCAGGTTCTGTTTGGGAGGTTTACATTCCTCAGCAGTTGGCTTATGGTGAGCGCGAGCAGGGTCAGATCAAGCCATTCTCTGTATTGATCTTCAAGATTGAGTTGATCTCAGTAGGTGGCAAGTAATTTTTGTGGGAACTCATTTTTATAGAGGACTTATAAATGAAGAAAATATTAATGACAGCACTCGTCCTCGTGGCGGGTGCTTCTTTGTTTACAGCTAGTGCTGCAAGCAAGAAGAAGGTTAAGAAGGCGGCTACTCTTGTTGAGTTGAAATCATCAGCCGATTCTTTGAGTTATGTAGCTGGTATGAATGCCACTCGTGGTCTGATTCCTTATATCCAGCAGAGTTTTCAGGTAGATACAGCCTATATGGAGAATTTCCTTCGTGGTTACAAGGATGCGCTTGCCATGGGTATCAATCCTAAGACTGTAGCTTATTCTGCAGGTATGGAGGTTGCCAAACTGGTAGAGAAGCGTGTATATCCTGGAACAAAGGAAGAGTTGAAGAGTACAGGCGATTCTATCAGCCACGCTATGTTCCAGAATGGTTTTATCGCAGCTTTGGCTAATGATACAACATTCTTTACCTCTAAGGCTGCTGCCGATTTCCAGAAGGAAGCTTTGGCTGGTGCCGGCGAGAAGTTCCTTGCTGCTAATGCCAAGAAACCTGGTGTAAAGGTGTTGCCTAGCGGTTTGCAGTATAAGGTGATTACCGAAGGTCATGGCGAGGTGCCTAAGGCAAGCGATGAGGTAGAGGTTATCTACGAGGGTCGTCTGATTGATGGTACCGTTTTTGATGCTACATCCAAGCATGGTGGCAGCAAGACTGACAAGTTCCGTGCCAATGGCTTGATTAAGGGTTGGACCGAGGCGCTTACTCTGATGCCTGTGGGCAGTAAGTGGCAGGTTTACATTCCTTACGAGTTGGCTTACGGCGAGCGCCAGGCTGGTCAGATTCCTCCATACTCTACTTTGGTGTTCGATCTTGAGCTGGTTAGCATCGTAAAGCCAGAGGTAAAGGCTGAGCCTGCTGGCGAGTTGAAAGAAGATGTAGCCGTAGGAGCAGAGAAGAAGGTGGCAAAAGCGCCAGCTAAGTCTGCTGCCAAGAAAGTTGCGCATTCAAAGAAGAGAAAGTAATTACTGAATTCATTTCAACAAGTAATTACTACTAAAATATAATAAGGTAAGAGCCAAGGATAGAGTGTTATCTTTGGCTCTTTTTGACGGGTGATAAAGTGGTGAAACCTTTGCGTGATCATTACTTCTCCGAGGT
>JAJXBQ010000063.1:0-15842 GCA_021640525.1 Segatella copri | reverse complement strand
GTCCTTTATGGCTGCCCTATATTTTTTTATTCTATTCAAGTTTATTCAAATTTAAATCTTCATGTTTCATCCTTTATTTTGGCTGCTTTCCGATATATGCCAAGATACCACCATCTACATAGAGAATGTGACCATTCACTGCATTAGAAGCATCTGAAGCCAAGAAAACTGCAGGACCTGCCAACTCTTCTGGTTCCAACCAGCGACCTGCAGGAGTCTTTGCACAAATGAAGCTGTCGAATGGATGACGGCTACCATCTGCCTGACGCTCACGGAGAGGTGCTGTCTGAGGAGTTGCGATGTAACCAGGGCCCAAACCATTGCACTGGATGTTGTACTCACCATACTCTGAGCAGATGTTACGTGTCAACATCTTCAAGCCACCCTTGGCAGCTGCGTATGCAGAAACAGTCTCACGGCCCAGCTCGCTCATCATAGAACAGATGTTGATAATCTTACCATGACCCTTCTTGATCATACCAGGGATAACTGCCTTAGATACGATGAAAGGTGCAGTGAGGTCAATGTCAATAACCTGCTTGAAGTCATCTACAGACATCTCAGTCATAGGAATACGCTTGATAATACCTGCGTTGTTTACCAAAATATCAATAACACCAAGTTCCTTCTCGATGTCAGCTACCATGTTTTTCACCTGTTCCTCGTCTGTTACATCACAGATATAACCCTTTGCCTCAATACCCTTTGCTTTGTAATCTGCAAGAGCCTGATCCATGTGGTGCTGGCTACGGCAATTGAAAGCAATCTTAGCACCAGCTTTGGCATAAGCCTCAGCCATAGCAAACCCGATACCATAAGCGGCACCTGTAACGAGGGCAACCTTACCCTCTAATGAGAATAGTTTATTAAAGTCCATAATTTTATTTTTTATAAATTGTTTGATTTGTTACGAGGGCAAAGATACAAAATAATTTTGAATCTCACCCTAAATCAATACGAAAGATGCACCCTTTTTACTTATTTTCTCATTTTATTGACTGCTTTTCATAAGTTTGTCCCTTTTTACTATGTTTTATTCACACACTTATCTTATCTGAACACCCAATGTTTCTTCTATTACTTGGATGACCTGTGGGATGGAATTCGTATCAAAATCACCCGTCAGACGCTTGCTCTCATCAGAAGCCGTATAGCTTGTACCAGATAATTTAGAAAGTTCCTCCAATACTTCTGATAATGGAGTATTGTCGAAATGCAGGCGATGGGTAGCCCATGCCACATCATTGATATCATAATCTGCCAACAACTTAGGCTGGGCAGCCCCTTTCAATAGACGTGCCCGCTTGCCTTTAATCAGGAAGACACCCTCTTCAGAGTTACGAGCTGTGAAAAGCACCTTTCCGCTGGTTACCATCACTTCGGGAGCATCCGTTCTTTCATCCACCATAAACTGGGTACCGAGCACCCTTACATGTCCATGCTCTCCCATCACATCGAAAGGATGCTGTTCATCATGCTTCACCTGATAATAGATACATCCCTTCATCTCCACCTTTCTGCAATCATTTTTTTGATAGGAAAGAGAAGAATGAGGCATCAACGATACCTTCGTTCCATCAGGCAGATGATACGCCATTACTTCCGATTCAGCAGAAAGCGTTACCGTCTTTGGCTGCAAAAGCGTATAGGCTCCTATGGTGAAGAGCACCAGAATAGATGCAGCCACAGCTATCCAGCGGATGCGACGCATGCGTAAAGACACAGTTGCTGCATGCGAAATCTCTTCATCAGCAATGCCAACCCGAGCCTTCACCTTATACAAAGCCTTCCTGGTATCCAGCTTGCCCGGCTGAAAATACTTCAGCACAAATTCCTGTTCGTTCTTATTGATCTTCATCATAGAATCCCTTTCTTCCTTTATTTAGTATATATTCCGCCTTGATTATCCGATGGTGCCGATGGCAATGGGGCGATATACTTCGAAGCTTCACAGACATTAAATCCTGCCACTACACCGAAACCACCTTTTACGTTCGAATAAGTAGGTGTCACCTGCATCAATCCAGCGTCCGCCCAACTATTGCTCTGCGCATCGTTAATGCTCTTCAAGAAGCGATAGTACTCTGGAGTAACCTTGCAAAGTTGTACATTATAAGTAAAGCCAAACAAACGGTCCCAACCCTTATACGTGTGCCAATAAGAATCATTACTGTTCACTTCCAAATGCATCGTATAGGTCTGTCCATTTATCGTCCGATCATTGAAGATATAAACATCATCAAAGTATTTGTATTCGTCAAAGCCGAAATCATAATCCAACTCTGACTTCTTGCTAATCAATGGCTCACTGGTGGTCACCATCTCAGGCCAATCGATATTTGATGCCAAACTATCAAAACACCATTCATATTCATCCTCCCTACCCAAATAATCAAGATAAGCTTGGTAATTATTAACATAAACATCATGTTGCCATCTATTGCCTTCTTTGGGAACACCTTTCAAATTTCCATATTTCTGCTTGCGAGTTACCTTCACAGAATAATAATCCGTGGTTGAAGCAGGGTCACTAAAAGTCGCTTCCAACTTATCTACCGAGAAATAAACATCATGATCCGACGATTTCTCTTTCAAATGGATGTCACCTATATTTACATCAACCTTCTCGGGAATGGAAGTCGAAGCAGAAACCTCGGAGAGACCATCTGCCGATACCTGGACCTCAATCTTATCTCCAGCCTTCTGCTTTCCTACGGCATAATACTGTCCTATTAGGGTAGAAAGAGACCAACTATCGGAAACTTGAGAAAAGGACTGCGCTTCCTTTATGTTTTCGATACGTTTCACCTCCTGTGGCATTCCATTTACCTTATATACGACACTTGCATCCACGGGCAAGCGTGATTGGGTATCTATATCTCCTTTGAAAGAAGAAACGGGCAAGCTTTTCGTTACAACGATAAGTGTGGTATCTCCCTCCGTTGGAAAACAATAAAGTACCAATCGGGGAGTATCTTGCAGCTTCTTCACATCAAAATCATCTATGCAAGAAGAAAAGACCACGCTCATCAAACAGAAGAACAGTCCCCATCTCCAACTTACATTGATTTTTATTCTTCTATGATTTGTATTCATATCCAATGAAATTTCTTTTGTTTTAAAACTTGATAGTATAGCTAAATGAAGGTATTATTGGAATAAATCCCTTGTTTTTCGCCTCAAACTGCTGCGTAACCTCATTATAGTCCACCTTGACGTACATCGAGTTGAGATGGCAATAAGCATTATAGATGCTCAAATTCCAAATGCGCTCATGTCCATGCTTGGTGACATGACGGAAATCAAATCCCAAGTCCAAGCGATGATAAGCTGGAAGCGTCAAATTATTGGGGATGGCATAGACATAAGAGGCGGAATTCCACCAATTCCTGTAATACTTGCCTTCTTGATCTGGCAAGCTTGGCAATGCCGCCAACTGGGTTGGCACCGTGGCATGATTGCCCGTGTGATAGTTCCAGACCGCAAAGCAACTCACCTTCTTGTTAAACGCATACCGCAAGGACAGATTCAACTTATGGCGGTTGTCATACTTGTCGTAATACCAATCCTGATAGAAGTCATCATACTTTCGCTTGTTCCAAGAGAGCGTATAAGAACCACTCAAAGTCAGATGATTGGTGCGATAAGTGGCATCAGCCTCAACGCCATAGAAGAGCCCCTTGCCATCCATCACTTGCGAATCCCAATGCTCAGCAGGCGGCTCTATGCCTACCCAACTGCTGTATTGAAGCAGATGCTTGGACAACTTGTAATACCCTTCGAGCGACAGAAGCCAATGGCGGTTGGGCTGGGCATAGATTCCTGCCGCAAACTGATAAGAACGCATTGGCTTCAGATTTCGGGTAGTCGGTACCCAATAATCCGTAGGCAAGGACAAGTAGCTGTTAGAGACCTTATGCACATACTGGGTCATCTGAGTAAAGGAAGCCTTCAGCGACACCTCATTGCTCAGTTGATATTTCAGGGCAAAACGTGGGTCGATATTCAAGAAGTTCTTGTTACTGATATGAAAAAGGCCCATATTGAAGCCAACATTCATACTCCAGTTGCGGTTGATATTGATTTCATCCTCTGCGTATACCGTCCACTCATGCGCCACATGACGATTACTACTATTCATTCGGATGGTATCAACTTGGGCTGATGCATTTCCCTCATATCCAGTATAATCCAATTGCATAGCTGTCTGGGGGCGAAAGAGATGCATCGTATAGTCGCTTCCAAAACGGAAATGATGACGAGGGTTCGGACGGTAATCGAATGCCAGACGATAGCCCGCATCATAAATCGTTGAGGTATAACCATGCTCCAAGTGAGTGACAGAAGTGGCATTCTCTCCCGAAGGATTGATGTAACGATCATCATCAAAGGAATACAACTTGGAACGATTATGGGAATACACCGCTGTAATGTTTGAAAAGAGCTTCGGAGAGAACAGGTAGTTCCAGTTGAGTGCAACATTAAAGTTTCCCCAATCCAGCTGTGACTTCGCCAAGTCCTTGTCATAGCTTTGGTTGGGTTGATACCCATCTGCCTTACTTTGATCAAAATCATCCTTCACATCCCAGCTGTCTTTTCCGTGATAGAGACTCAAGTCTATCTTCGAACGGTCACTGAACCGATGGGTTACCTTGGCATTCAGGTCCATGAAGTAATAGCCTATCGAGAGTTTATCGTCTGGATCAGAGAAAGCCTTGGTCAAGGGACGGGACAGCAGATCCATCCAGGAACGGCGCATACCTATATTATAAGAGGTCTTGCCTTTCCGGATAGGTCCCTCAAACTGCACACTGGCATCGAGCAGTCCGATGCGATAGGCACCATGAAACTGATTCATGTTTCCATCGGCTGTACGCACATCCACCACCGACGACAATCTTCCACCATATCGTGCAGGAAAGCCGCTCTTGTAGAAATCCACGTTTTTCACCACATCGGCATTGAAACTGGAGAAAAGCCCCAGCGCATGATTCGTATCATAAAGCGGAGTACCATCTATCAGATAAAGGTTCTCATCGCCATTGCCGCCATGCACATAGAGTCCGCTTGCCAACTCCTGTCCTTCTGCCACTCCACTCACACGCTGCAGGGTCTTCACCACATCCGGTGAAGACATCAGGGCAAACTCTGTCTTGATATCCTTGTTCGAAAAGGAACGCTTGCCGGTTTGCGTAGTAAGAAGCGGAGAGTTCAAGTCGCCATCTACCACCACCTCAGGCAATTTACCATCAACACGGAGTGCCATATTATGATGCATATCTTTCGAGAGATTCAGCTTTTCTACCTTGTCGGCATAGCCCACATACGAAAAGCGAAGCTGATGCTCGCCTTCAGGCAGGGTAAGCGAAAAGAAACCATATTCATTGGTGGTTGTACCGATGCCATCCGTCAGATCATAGATGGTGGCATTAATCAGCGATTCGCCACTCTCATCACGGACATATCCGCTGAGAGTGTGGCGACGCTGAACCTGCTGAACTTTGTGATTGATATTCGTGTAAGATGTTGATATTTGTTGTACGGGTTTTCGCTTCAATATCACATAGTTCGCATTGATATTATATAGAATATGAGTTTTCTCGAAAAGCGCCTTCAGTGCCTTCTTCACCGGAAGATGCTGGATGTCTGGTCCATGATACTTGATGTTCAATTCCCCATCAAGCGATGAATCATAGACGAAGTTGATTTTTCTGATGCGGTGCAGCCAATCCATCTGCTGACGGATGGTGGTAGAAGTCTGAGCCTCCACCATCATCTTCGGCGTGCCTGCCAACGTTGGAGCTGGCAAGGCTAGAATTGAGAGCGCAAAAATAATCTCTTTACCTTTCATAACTGTACTTTTATTCATTCTTTTATTGCTATAACGCAAGAATTACAGAATACCCCCATGGATGAAAGGTAAAATATAGAAAAAATCTGCAAGAAAATCATCTTTCTTGCCTCGTAAGGTCTTTAAAGCCTTGGAAATCTGATGCTCCACGGTCTTTTCCGACAGGTTGAGTTCTTCAGCTATCTCCCGATAAGTCATTCCGTCACGCTTGCTCATCAGGAAGATTTCCCTGCATCGTTCGGGTAATAGCTCGATAGCCGTCCACAATTCTGCCTCCCGGAAAGAACTTTCCTGTGCCTGGTCATCAGAAATCACGCCACATAAATCGGTAGGAGTAATCTCCGTATCTATCGGAGACTGGCAGCGCAACAGGTCGATGCAGGCATTGCGCACAGAGATATATAAGAAAGCCTTGATGTTTTCCGGCATGATGCTTCTACTTATCAATTTCACAAAACAATCCTGCACCACGTCTTCAGCCTCATCGATATCATGCAGATAATGAGTGGCATAAAGACATAGCGGACGATAATACTGCTGAAATATCAAGTCTATCTCTTGCATAAACTTTCTCTACCTAAACTAAACTCTTATATAACAAAATAACCCTTCAAGTCTTTGCGGATTTGAAGGGTTATTTATGACCTGTTGTCCCAGGCGGATTCGAACCACCACTGACAGAACCAAAAACTGTAGTGCTACCATTACACCATAGGACAAGCAAATCGGCTACAAAGGTAGTGGATTTTTTCTCCACCACCAAATATTTTCAATACTTTTAACGATTACTTAACGGTAATCAAGAAGTAGTTCTTCTTACCTTTCTGAACCAAAAGATACTTACCGTCAATCAGGTCATCAGCAGTTACAACCTGATCGAAAGCAGCGAGTTTCTCCTTGTTGAGTGAAACGCCACCACCCTTAACGAGCTTGCGCATCTCGCTCTTACTTGGGAAGATCTGCATACCTTCCTGGTTGAAGAGGTCAACAGCTGTACCACCGAGCAAGTTCTTGTCGAGGTCGTAGTGAGGTACGTTGGCGAATACATCGTTCAACGTAGCCTCATCGAGCTGTGCCAGATTCTCCTTGGTTGCCTTACCGAAGAGGATGTTGCTGGCTGCAATAGCCATATCCAAATCCTCCTGAGAATGAACCATTACAGTAACCTCCTCAGCCAGACGCTTCTGGAGCACACGGCGACCTGGATCCTGCTTGTGCTCCTCTACGAGAGCATCAATAGGCTCCTTGTCAAGGTCGGTGAAGATCTTGATGTACTTCTCTGCATCGTCATCGCTTACGTTCAACCAGAACTGGTAGAAAGCGTAAGGAGTAGTGCGGTTACGGTCCAACCAGATGTTACCGCTCTCTGTCTTACCGAACTTCTTGCCGTCTGCCTTGGTAATCAAAGGACAAGTGAGGCAGAAGCACTCTGCATCGTTACCCAATGTACGGTGAATCAACTCAGTACCGGTAGTCATGTTACCCCACTGGTCGTTACCACCCAACTGAAGGCGCACGCCAAACTTCTCATACTGATAGAGGAAGTCGTAGCCCTGGAGCAACTGATAGGTGAACTCTGTGAAAGACAAGCCATCACGAGCCTCACCATTCAAGCGCTTCTGTACGCTATCCTTCGCCATCATATAGTTTACAGTGATATGCTTACCTACCACACGAGCAAAATCGAGGAATGTGAAGTCCTTCATCCAGTCGTAGTTGTTCACCAACTCCGCCTTGTTAGGCTCATTGCCATCGAAGTCGAGGAACTTAGATACCTGCTTCTTGATAGCTTCCTGGTTATGATAGAGAGTCTCTGAATCGAGAAGATTGCGCTCCTGGCTCTTGCCAGAAGGGTCGCCAATCATACCCGTGGCACCGCCGACGAGGAGATAAGGCTTATGGCCACAACGCTGCAAGTGGCGCAACATCATGATACCACAAAGGTGACCGATGTGCAGAGAGTCTGCAGTAGGGTCAGTTCCGAGATAGGCAGACACCATGTGGGTGTTGAGATATTCCTCAGTACCTGGCATTATCTGCGCCAGCATACCACGCCATTTCAATTCTTCAACAAAATTTTTTGCCATAGAATATGATTTTTTATTATATTATATAATATGTATAAGGGGCCCAACAATACAGTCGGAAACTTACGGTACGGGATCATAACCCGAACCACCCCAAGGATTGCATCTTAAGATGCGCCAAACAGCCAAAGCCAGTCCCTTAAAGGGACCATGCTTCAGGATGGCTTGTCTCGCATACTCTGAGCAAGTGGGCTGAAAGCGACAAGAAGGTGGCGTATAAGGAGTAATACACTTCTGATAAAACAATATCGGCAGTATAAGAATCCATACCAACACCTTTCTCATGCCATGTGCTATCACAAAGAGAATCTTCATCATAAACTGCTCTCTTTCATAACTGTTTCAGATTGCATCTCCTTGATATTATCAACCAATCTATCCAAAAGTTTAGTCATTTTGGTTGAAACCAGCTTTGAAGGCTGCAATTGTTCTGTTTGCCAAACAAAAGCCACAAGCAATTGTTTTCCAACATAATTCTGCATACAAGTCTCCAGCTCTTGTTTTTGATAACGAAAAGCTTCACGTATCTGTCGCTTTACCCGATTGCGCTTTACTGCGTGCTTAAAATAACGCTTTGATACACTGATAAGAACTTGAACAGAAGGGGCTTGCTCATCTTTCTTGTCAACAAGAAGAAACACCATTCTCATAGGCCATGCCGTCATTGCTTTAGCACCACCTCCAAAGAGCTGTTCTATAAGTGTCAGTTTACATAGATGCTCTTTCTTTCCGAATGTTTTATTTCTGTCTGTTGACATATCTATTCTATTAAATATTTCCTATTTATTATGACGTTTCAGATAATCTGCCAAGGCACCTGTCATAGATGGAAAAGCTTTATTAGGAGCCTCCAGATCAAGGCGTAAGCCCTCATCTTCAACCGTTTTTGCTGTAGCAGGACCAAAAGCGCCAACAGCGATATTCCCTTGTTCAAAATTAGGGAAATTCTTCTTCAGAGCCTTTACACCTGTTGGGCTAAAGAAAAGCATCATATCATAATCGAAGTTCTTGATTTCCTCTTCTGAGAAATCATTGCTTACTGTACGATACATTACACATTCTGTATGATTGAGTTTTTTCTCATCAAGCAAGTTGGCAATATCATCATTATGAACACTGCTTAATGGTACCAGATATTTCTCGGTTTTATGGCGAGCCATCTGTCCCATCAACCCATCAATTTTACCTGTATCACCAAAGAACACCTTACGCTTGCGATACTGAACATACTTTTGGATGTAGAGAGCGATAGTCTCTATCACACAGAAATATTTCATATCTTCAGGAATTGTGATACGCATCTCCTTAGCTAATTTAAAGTAGTTGTCTACTGCATGACGAGATGTAAATACGACTGCAGTATAGTCAAGCAAATTTATTTTCTGCTGACGGAATTCTTTAGAAGAGAGCCCCTCTACCTTAAAGAATGGACGGAACACGCATTCTACTCCATATTGAGCCTGGATATCGAAGTAAGGAGACTTCTCACTTGCAGGTTTTGGCTGAGAAACTAAAATTTTCTTTATCATTTTGTCTTAAAAGTTTATTTTCAAATAATGACTGATTAACACAAGTCCACCCCAAAGAGCGAACAAGGGTATCACTTCAAGGGCACAAAAGTACAAAAATATTTGCAGAAACACGCCATTTCTTCTAAAAAAGATAATGTAAGCCTTCAAAAAAGCCAACAATTTAACTAATCCAAGGATAGTCAACGTGTATATCACTGCAATTTGCAATGGGAAATCGAAATACGACAAAAGCATCACCATTGGGAACAAGGCCACTCCTTGACATGATATAAGGAACAAGTATGCCTTGAGCCATTGTACATTTTTTTTCTTTTCAAAGAATACCCAACCAGAAATCACATAGAGGAACGCCTTCAACAAGAAATAGCCCCCCATACAACCAGCATATATACTGATTACCTGATATTGGTCTACGATAAACGTATCGCTGATAGATGCTTTCGAATAAATGAAATACCCGATTGCCAACAAAAGACAGGTCTGCAACACGAAGAAGAACTGGTATCTTACTTCAGAACTGGTCTCCGTCACTTCTGTTGTACCGATGCGCGGAGTACGGAAGAAGGTTTTTGCCTGGCGTATAACAAAATGCTTAGATTTAGAAAATGCTATACAAGCCAAGAGAAAACAGACCAACAGCAATGAAGTAATAAAGCTATCACCAGCTACCGTATAGGGAACAGGATCACCTGCCACCCCTAAGCGTCCACCCTTTAATTCCGGATGAAACAGAGAATCTTTTGAAAAGAATGACTCACGATAATATTGTGGCAAACTTACATCCCTAAAACTCTTACCTGCCTTATGTCCTGGCAAGTGTAATGTATCCGGCATCTCGCTCCAATGAATCTCACTGGGCTTGATATGTGCCCTAATCATGGAGTCCTGCTGAGCTGGCGTTGCATTCTTAGGCAACCAGCTCAACACCTCTTTGGGTGTGAGCTGGCTGCTATGTTGCCTGAGCACTTGCTGTTGCGATTCAGCCTCAAGTGCAGCATCTGTCTGTATCGAATCTGCCTGTTGCACCATTCCTTAAAGTCCGAAAACTTTCTTGATTTCGTCTACCTTATCTAATTTTTCCCATGTAAAGAGTTCTACCTTCACAGTTTTAGCCTCATGATATCGGCTGGTGAAGGTTTTCTCTACTATCTCATTCTTACGTCCCATGTGTCCATATGCCGCAGTTTCCTGGAACATTGGCTGGCGCAACTTCAACTGGCGCTCGATTGCTTTAGGACGAAGATCAAACATTTCTGCAATTTTCTTTGCAATCTCGCCGTCAGTCATATTCACATGGCTTCTGCCGTAAGTATTTACATAGATACTAACCGGTTCTGCCACGCCGATAGCATAACTTACCTGAACCAACATTTCATCTGCAACGCCGGCAGCAACCATATTCTTTGCAATATAACGGGCAGCATAAGCTGCAGAACGGTCAACCTTACTGCTATCCTTACCTGAGAAGGCACCACCACCATGAGCACCCTTACCTCCATAAGTATCTACAATGATCTTACGACCGGTAAGACCTGTATCTCCATGAGGACCACCAATCACAAACTTACCTGTAGGGTTTACGAAGTACTTGATGTCATCATTGAAGAGAGCCAACACCTTATCACTCAGGTGAGTCTTTACTCTTGGAATCAGGATATTGATTACATCCTCACGAATCTTTGCCAGCATAGCATCATCATCGTCCTCACCATTTGCCTTCTTGATAAAATCATCATGCTGGGTAGAAACTACGATGGTATCGATGCGCTGTGGGATATTATCGTCTGAGTATTCGATAGTTACCTGGCTCTTAGAGTCCGGACGGAGATAAGTCATCACCTTGCCCTCCTTGCGGATATCTGCAAGTACGCGCATGATGAGCTGAGCCAAGTCAAGTGATACCGGCATATAATTTTCGGTTTCCGTTGTAGCATAACCGAACATCATACCCTGGTCGCCTGCACCCTGATTCTCATCCTCCTCACGACTTACACCGCGGTTAATATCATCGCTCTGTTCATGGATAGCAGTAAGCACACCACAAGAGTCGCCGTCAAACTGATATTCGCTCTTGGTATAACCGATTTTCTTGATAGTCTTGCGGGCAATGGTCTGCAAATCAACATAAACGTTAGAGCGAACCTCACCCATGATTACTACCTGACCAGTAGTACAAAAGGTTTCGATGGCGCAATGAGCGTGGTCATCGTAAGCCAAAAACTGGTCAAGCAATGCATCTGAAATCTGATCAGCCACTTTATCTGGATGTCCTTCAGAAACTGATTCTGATGAAAACAAATATGCCATATTTTCTTACTTTATTTCTATTAATTATTGATATTCATTATTTTGCGGCTGCAAAGTTACTCATATTTTTTCAGATTTTGTCATATTCCTATATAAAAAACGTCAATTCCTTGTGCTTTATCTGTTATTCGGGCATCTTTTGTCTGTTTTATCAGAATCAAGCACTTGGTTTTCTTCACTATATTTGATATTTCGAGGATGATGTTCCAAGATAGCTCTGCGCAAATCTGAAGTTTCAAGATGAGTATAAATCTCTGTGGTTCCAATATCTTCATGCCCCAACAAGGCCTGAATTACCCTCAGATCGGCTCCACCTTTCAACAAGGCTGTAGCAAAACTATGGCGTAAAGTATGAGGAGAAATGGTTTTCTTGATTCCTGCATCATAAGCCGCATTTTTTATCATGATAAGTATCATATTGCGTGTGAGATGAGCACCTCTACGATTCAAAAAGACATAGTCTTCCTCACCTGGCTTGATTGTCATCAGATTCCGGTCTATATACCAAAGATTGATTTCTTTCAGAGCTTTACCAGAAATAGGAACGATGCGTTCCTTGTTACCTTTACCTATGACCCTAATAAACTTTTCTTCTTCAAACACATCGCTTTTCTTTAGATTCACAAGTTCCGAAACGCGAAGGCCACAGGAGAACAGGGTTTCTATAATCGCCTTATTACGCTGTCCCTCCCATTTTTCCAAATCGATAGCCGCTTCAAGCATGTCAACCTCTTCTACAGATAAATACTCCGGCAAATGCTTTCCTATTTGGGGAGAAACCAGTAATTCGGTCGGATCGTCTTTTATATAATCATCGAGCACCAGATACCGGTAGAAAGAACGGATCCCGCTCAAAATCCGAGCTTGTGAACGAGCAGAAACACCACGATCATGCAAACTTGCAGAAAAATTCTCCAAGTCTTCCAATTTCATTTCCGTCAGCACCAAATTGTTCTTATCAGCATACTCCAAGAGAAAATTCAAGTCATGGTAATAGGCATCCAACGTATTTTTGGAGAAATTACGCCCCAACTTGAGGTATCTCATATAGTTCTTTATAATTTCATTCCTCATTTTTTGTCAGTTTCCTTAATTTATTGTATCTTTGCATCGTCTTTGCATAAGACAGGAGAGTACAAAAGATCTCAGCCGCAAAGATACGAAAAAAATATGGATTACGATTAAAAATCAAGTAAATATGAAGATACAAATTATTAATGGTCCAAACTTGAACCTTCTTGGTGTAAGAGAACCGGGTATTTATGGTAGCAATTCTTTCGAGAGTTATCTGCCTAAGCTGAAAGCGAAATTTCCTGATATTGAGATAGAGTACTTTCAGAGCAACATTGAAGGCGAGTTAATCAACAAGCTGCAGGAAGTAGGTTTTTCCTATGATGGTGTAGTACTCAATGCTGGCGCCTATACTCATACCAGCATCGCCTTGCAGGATTGTATTCGCAGTTTGAAATGCCCTTGCGTTGAAGTACACATCTCTAATGTGCATAAACGTGAAGAGTTCCGCCATCATTCATATATTTCCTGTGCTTGCCTGGGCGTAATCTGCGGTTTCGGTCTGGCTTCTTACGAACTTGCCATTTCAGGAATCTTAGCACAGAAAGAAACAGAAGAGTAAGATTTCCGTTACTCTAAATCCATCAGATTATGACAGAGACTGAACTCATAGACAAATATATCTGCCAGCATATAGAGCCTGAAGGCGATTATCTGTATCGTCTTTACCGCGCCACCAATATACATACTATCCATGGACGTATGGCTAGCGGCCATATTCAGGGCAGACTTCTCAAGATGCTTGTAGAGATGATTCGCCCGAAGAATATTCTGGAAGTAGGCACATTTAGTGGCTATAGTGCTATCTGCCTGGCCCAGGGATTGCAGGAAGGTGGAAAACTCTACACTTTCGAAATCAATGATGAGATGGAAGATTTTACCCGTCCCTGGATAGAAGGTTCGAATGTTGCCGACAAGATTGACTTCCGCATCGGTGATGCCAACATAGAAGCGCCCCAACTAGGCGTAAAATTCGATATGGCTTTTGTTGATGGCGATAAGCGTACCTATATAGAAACGTATGAAATGGTTATGAGCATCCTGAACCCTGGAGGCTACATCCTTGCAGACAATACTCTTTGGGATGGTCACGTCATCGATCCTGCCTACGACCGAGACCACCAGACTCAAGGCATTCGGGCTTTCAATGATTTAATAGCAAGAGATCCTAGAGTAGAGGTTGTTATCTTACCACTACGCGATGGTCTTACACTCATCAGGAAAAAATAAAAAATCAATTAGAACAAGAAATGGCATGAATCCCCCATGAAAGATTCATGCCATTTCTTTTAGTATATGCACCAAGCATAAGAAATTCTGTAGGTTTTAACTCAACAGCCTTTTACTCAGCGCTCTTACAGGATACCATACAGCAAGCCAACCTACAGCAATTACAGTAACGAAGATAATGGCAACATCTGAGTAATGGACACTTACCGGATAAGCATCAACAATAAAGGAGCCTTCAGAATCTCCCAGACGTACAAATCCATATTGCTGCTGCAAAAAGCAGAGGAGCAAGCCCAATCCAATACCGATAACAGCACCTATCACAGCTATCATTCTACCTTCAAAAAGAAATACTCTGGTAATCTGCTTATCGTTAGCTCCAAGATTACGAAGAGTCACTACATCATTTTTCTTATCAATAATAAGCATAGAAAGCGAGCCGATGATATTGAAACATGCAACAACTAAGATAAAGGTCAGGAAGATATAAGCAATCATCTTCTCTATCGACATAATTTTAAAGGTATCTTCCTGTTGTTCAAATCTGTCAAGCACTTTATATTTATTACCAGCTATCTGCTGCATCTCAGCCTTTACAGCATCCAGATTGCTACCCGGTTTCAAGCGTAATTCCAAATCAGAGAGCATACCTTGCTGACCAAAGAGATTACGGGCAAATGAAATAGAAGTGATGATGTAGTTTTTATCATACTTAGCCTGTTTAACGGCAAAAAGTACGCCAGGAGAGTTGAGCGAGTCAACAACAAAGCCATCACCTGGGTTAGTCATATCCAGCTGTCCTTCCTTTTTAGGAGCATAGATTTTCAGGAAACCATCCCATTGTGCTCCTATGCCTAAATTCTGGGCAAGACGGATACCTACTGTTCCATATTCCAGATTGGCAGCATGCAAGGAGAAAGAGCCATCACCATATAAAATATCTGTAATATGAGAAAGTTCTGCAAAATTATCATCTACGCCCTTGATTTTCACCATAGCCTGATGATCATTATAGATTGCAAGAGCTTGATCTTCTACGGTTTCTGTTGCAACATCTACCTGCGGCAAAAGACGAATCTTAGTAAGAATAGGATCATCTGCAGGTGCAGTCTTTCCCTCAACAGGCACAACCTTGAGTTGTGGGTCAAAACTCGTAAAGAGTGAAGCTACCAGGTCATGGAAGCCGTTAAAAACACTCAGAACGATGACCAGAGCCATCGTAGCTACCGCCACTCCTATTACAGAAATAGAACTGATGACGTTGATGACGTGCGTACTCTTCTTTGAGAAAAGATACCTGCGAGCTATAAAGAATGGGAAATTCATAATTCTATCTTACCTTATTTATATAACAGTATAGGGAGTCAAGAATTGCCGTCTTAACTCCCTTGTCTTTTTACTTCCTTACTCTTTTACTTTTTCAAGAGTTCATCAATGTGCTCCAAATAATCGAGACTATCATCAAGGAAGAAACGGAGTTCTGGAATAATACGTAACTGGTTTCTCACTTTTTTACCCAAGTCGAAACGGATCGTCTTCTCATTTGCATTGATATTCTTCAAAATCTCCTCTCCTTTTTCAGAAGGGAACACACTCAAGTAAGCAGTACAGATACTGAGATCTGGGCTTACTCTAACCTTAGTAACACTTACCATCACACCATGCATCATGCGAGTTTGTGACTGGAAGATAAGACTCAACTCCTTCTGGAGAAGTCTTGATATACGGTTTTGTCTTGTTTCTTGCATAACTATTAACTATAAA
>JAJXBQ010000062.1:0-15843 GCA_021640525.1 Segatella copri | reverse complement strand
ATTGATGTCAACACCATCATATATTTATCCTTAAGGGAAAATAAAATTAGCCTTAAGGGAAAATAAAATTAGCCTTAAGGGAAAATAAATTTTGCCTTAAGACTAAATATATTCTGGCTTCTGACGGGCTATGCATAAGAGTGCATGCCCGTGAGGAAATAGTTCACACCGAAGTAGGTCATGGCGATACTCAGGAAGGCTAGGGTGATGTAGATGTGATACACCAGCGGCTTGCGGAAGACCGGTAGACTCTGCGTATGCACTACTACGGCATAAATCATAAAGGTGATGAGCGCCCACGTCTCCTTGCTATCCCAACTCCAGTAATTACCCCAGCTCACGTTAGCCCAGATGGCTCCGATGAAGATTCCGAATCCCATCGTGGTGAGGGCAGGGTATAGGAAGATGCGGCTCAGTGCCTGAAGCTCTTCGCCATGAGAGCGAAGGCTGATACCCATGATGCCACAGATAAAGGTGAGCGATAGGAGGGCGTAGCTCATCATGATGATGCTGACATGGATACTGAGTAACGGACTGTTCAATACCGGCATCATCTGTCCGATAGCAGGATCCATCTGGTTGATATGGCTTACCAGAAGGAAGAATCCTGAAATCAGGAAGCCGAATACCATGACGATGCGGATGCGCAACTGCATCAAAATGCTGATAAGCATCACGAACCAGGCAACAGTCAGCATACTTTCATATCCGTTAGACATAGGTATGTTGCCGCTGATAATCCATCTCAATGCCAATCCGAAGGTTAATGCAAGGAAGGATACGCCAAGCAAGATAGGCAAAGCGATGTTCAATACCTTGATTTCTCTCTTCTTCGTCATGCGATAGATGGTGTAGAAGAGGGCAATGAAGCCCAGTGTGAGGTTTGCCATGAAGAGAATGGTTGCAAAAGGAAAGGCATTATTGATGCGTTCTGCCTTATACTGGGTATTTGTTGGCAGCGAATTACCGCTACTAACCTCCTGATATTTCTTCATCTTGACGAAGAACTCGTTTACACGGCTGATATTTCCTGCCTTTACATCACCATTCAGCAGAGAGAATACGTTCTTGATATAGAGTGCATGCTGCTGCTCTACGGCTTGCGGCAACTTATCCACCGGTGAAAACCAGGTGGTGGTACCCGCCTTGATGAAAGGATGATCCTTGGTAGCTTTCACGTTCTTGGTGAAGGTGTAAGGAAGAACCTTCAATGAAACACCTTCACGCAATTCCATGATGATCTGTATCTTGCCATCGATATCGGCGGCTTGCTGATGGAATTTGTCCTGCTGACCATTGTAGTATTCCTGAACATACTGTCCGATGGTATAGCCCCCCATCTCACGATTGAAGAAAGTATTGAGCGAAGCATAGTCAGGCAGATTCATCGCTGTTTTCATTTCTCCGCTCTTGATCTTGATGAAAGGCTCGCTTGCCCAAGTATTTCCATAGAATACCCAACCAGAGAGTACCTGTTCTGCAGTCAATCCCTGATAGCTCCTGGCTCCATATATCTTCTTGCAGAAATCGAGGGCAAAGGTCTGTACCGGACAGATGCGGTCGTTGTAGAGAATATGAAGCTCGCCAAACTTCTCTGCAGTTTCCTTTGGCAATACAGCATTTTGGAGATTGCCTGTTGCAGATTCTGCATGCAGTGTCTGTATATTGCCCATGCTGAGGATGAGTGCTGTTATCAAGGCTCCCTTCTTGAGCAAAGGACTCTTCAGTAGTTTGCGATAACCGCCCTTAGGGTCGAAGAGCATCCATACGAGGGAGATGAAGAGCAGCGCATAGCCAGTATAGGTGACTGGTATGCCGTATGGATCGGCATTGATAGCGAGCACGCTTCCCTTGCCGTCTTCATCGTAAGATGACTGATAAAGACGGTAAGACCGGTGGGAATAGATGTTGTTCATCGAAACTTCGCCTTCACTCTTATCATCTCCGTCTATTACGGTGAATTTTGAAGAATAGTCAGCCACGGCGTTGGTACCATCATGCATCTTCGCTTCAAACTTCTTCAGGCAGAGCGAGAAAGGCAGTTTCTCTTCCTTCATACCCTGCTCTTCATCTTGAGCCATATAAGTATCTGTAGGCTGACCGATGCGCAGATGAATCATGCCTCTTTTAGCTGATACATGCGTGAGTAGGGCACCCAAGAGGATGATGATGAAGGAGAGATGGAGTGCCAATGTAGAAGCGCATTTCACTTTTCTTTTGATGATATAGAACGCACCTAGGGCAGCGAGTACTGCCCAGATTAGAATGAACCACCATGCCCCATAGTAGTGGGCATGGGCATAATCCGTGCCCTGGCTTTTCTCCACGATGGTGGCGGCTGCCATGCATACGAGCACAAGGATGTAAAGAGTGAATATAATTTTTTTAACCATACTTAGTTGGAATCTTGATAGAATTTCCGTTGCAAAAATACGATATTATTCGGAGACGAGCAAGAGATAATCCGTATATTTGTAGATTCTGATAAAAAAAGCTGCCAAATGCTTTTGATAGCCTGGCAGCTTTTCTTATTTTTGTTTCTTCTTGTAAAGGCTTAGATTGCATTGATGAATGCCACTACAGCATCACGCTCTTCCTTGGTTGCATTGTAGAAGTTGAGTGCTGATTTGTATGCATCGCTGCGTTGATCATAGCAGTGCCACATGATAGCCTCTACTACGTTGCGGGCACGGCAGTCGTGCAAACGGTCGCTGCGACCAGTCAGCATGCTTGACAAACCACGTCCCCAGAGTGGAGTAGTGCGGCACCATCCTGTGCGGATGTCGTTTGCCATGAACAGACGGTGCTGTACCAAGTCGGTGTATGGATAAATAGTCTGGCCTGGATACTTTGGCAACATGGTATTAGGATCCTTACCGATGCTCTTGGCGTAAGCCTTGATAGCATTATCTACCCAATAGTTGTCAGCACCAGTCTTCCATGATGGCTTGTGGCAAGTAGCGCAACCCCACTGAGTGAAGAGCTTCTTACCTTCCTGAACCTGTGCGTTGTCGAGGTTACGGGCAGCAGGAACAGCCAGACCACGGTGCCAAACCATGAAGTCATAGTAATCCTTGTCGCTCATCTCTTCCTCGCCATTGTAAGGTGCTCCCTTGAGGAGGTACTTCTCGAAAGTAGCTGACTTGGCTGCATTGTTACAGCTCAGAATCTCGTTTACTCTCTCCTTGATACCTTCGTCAGTTCCATCTGCATAGTATGGGTGGAGTACAGAAGATTCGTCAGCACCATGCTTCTTGATATAACTGATTACTTCTGGGTCTTCGCTCTGATACTTTGCCCAGGCTGGAGTGGTATAGAGGTAATGACGATCGGAACGTGTTACGTTGGTAATGTTCCAGATGGCGTTAGCACCTGGACCATCCTGCAGGGAAGCACGGGTCATGGCATAGGTAAACTTCTTCACCATCTTGGTTCCATCTGCCAACTTGTACCAGGCAGTTGAAGCCCAATCGTTAGCAGTCTTGTCCCACATGGCAGGGTTCAGCTCTACCCCGTATTTCGCCTCATCCTGATAAACCTTCTTCATATCATCCTGGTCGATGGCATCAAGCAAGCCTGTACCATAGATACCGATGGTTGATTCCAAACGTACTTCATAGTTGTCTGGCTTAGGATTGGTATTGAATGCAGACTGAGGGATAGTAACCTCTGGATACTGCAAAGCAAAAGTCTCGCCATCCTTAGGGAACTTCATAGCCAAACCGCTAGGCATGGCTGTAACCTCATTCCACTGAATGTTCATTTGCTTCTCGTCGACAGGAGCAGAGAATGGAGTCATTGCCTTGGTCTGTGGCATACCTGTAACCTCAGATATGTAGCTGTTTGCTGCGTAAGGCTTTCCGTCAGCGGTAGTACCTGCTGTAGGGTGATAAATTACGAGCAGATAGCCGTTGCCAAACTGGTCTGCCTGATACTGGTTCTGGAACTTTCCATGACCATAGTTAGGATGGCAGTGGATACAGCTGCTGCGAACCCAAGCTGGGCCAAGACCCTTACGTGGAGCCTCTGTGATGGTGTAAAGGTGCTCGAAGAAATCCTCACCTTTGTTGAAACTGTTTGACAGTCCCTGGTTGGTGGTAGCTGGTGTTTCTGCCGAATAACTCATACCTTCGTCAGTTCCAAGTTCGCCACCTGGATACCATTCTGATGCCTCAAATACATCGTTAGCCTTACCAAACTGAGAGTCACCATTTAACTTGTCATTGTTTACCACATTGTTATCATCGGAGCATGATGCCAAAGGCAAAACAAGCAAGCCGAGTAATAACATTTTGCTAATTCTTTGATAAATCATAATGTTATTCTGTTTTATAATGTTTTATATTCTCGTTTAGCGCAGAATAGCATCTCACCAAAAAGAGTATGGTGAGATGCTCCCTGTATGTTAGTTTACCACAAGATTACTCTGGGTTTACTTCATCAAATTTCTTACCCCAAACAGTACTTACGTACTTAACGAATGGGTAAGGCATACCGCCGATCTTGCTGATAGCGTTAGCGATGGCAGTCTCAACACGCTGACCTTCTGCAGATGCATTATCCTTGAAGAACTGATGGAAGCTATACTTAGCATTAGAACTTGTACCATTAGTTCCACCATACCACAAGTTCTCGATAGAACGGATGTTGTTCTGGAAGTCGGTGATAGAGTTGTAGCTATATGGAGACTCTACGTAGCTGATATCACCTGCCTGGAATGGGTTGGCAATCTTGGCTGTACCTACCTCGTTAGAGATGCCCCATGCTGAACCTTCCTCCAAAGAGATAAGCTGCTGGATGGCTGCCTTCAAAGAAGCGAACTTACTAACAGAAGTGTTGCCTGCATTCTTCAGATTGGCTGCATAAGACTGTTTTTTGTCTGTCAGGTACTCAAGACCTGCTGCCTTTACTGCTGCGAGGCGAGATGCGTTAGGGTTCTCAGACCATGCTACCTCCAGCTCATATACGTGGTTTACCAAGTCCTCGATAACTGCCTCGGCATACTTCAATTCCTCAGAACCCTTTACGTCAGTGAAGCCTTTGTAGGTATCGTTACCCTTGAACTCAGCAACCTTACGTGGCTGTCCATCACGGAAGAGGATGAACTCAAGTGCGTGGAAACCAAGGATAGAAGCATCCTCAAGCGCAGCATCACTAAACTTACCTGTAGCAAAGTAGCTGTGGAGGAGTGTACGGTTCAATGGCCATGAGTCGATGTGTGGGTCAATATCAAAGTCAGATGCTGCACCACCGAGGAAAGCCTCGCTCTTCTCCCACAAGGCACGTGCTTCCTTGAAAGCTTCGCAGGCATTGTTGATGTTCTCCTGAGTCAGGTTGTTGGTATCTACACTCTTAGGAAGAGCTGTGTGCAACTTCTCTACAGCGTCAGCCAGTGACTTGTATGTTGGCTGGATGGTATTGTCTACAGCGTTAGCACATACATTCTTCAGGTATGTTTCTTGATCTGCACTCAAATTTGCGTTGTTTACTTTGCTGTAAGCTGCACGGAGCGCATTGCAAAGTTCATCGCAGGCATCCATAGCATCCTGGCCATATGCCTTGTTTGTAAAGTCGTTGTTCTCTACTGGATCATCATCGCTGCTGCATGATGTGAAACCTAATGGCAACATAAAGGCTGCCATGAGCATTACTGCACTTTTAAAAACCTTTTTCATTTTTAATATAAGTATTTTGTTATTGATATGTTTGTTTCAATCACTTTATATTAAGTTCTTCTGTGAGAATCTTTAGAGAAACCATCCTTCATAAGCCACACCGATGTTGATGGCAGGCTCATTGTTGTACTGGCTCTTCAGGAAGCGATGTGAATATTCTGCCTTTACTACAATCTGTTTCACAGGATAGTAATTGATACCAACTGCCATACGCTGTACGTTGGTGTAATCGTATGAAGTATTCTTGGTCTTGGAAGCGTATGGATTATAGTGCTCATAACGGCCAAAGAGATACATCTTCTGGTTGGACTGACGGAGTTTCTCAATTTGTGAGAAAACATTGTAGCCAGCCTCGATTCCGTATGCAAAGGCATTCTTGCTGACGAATGCTGAATGATGGAATGGAGAGAGACCATTTAGACGATTAGTAAAGTACTTCAACTGTTTGGCATCACTCAGGTAACCATAGTCTGCCTGACCGCGTACAATCCAGTTATAATTATTGTATGTGAAGTCGATGGCTCCGATAGCTACCACACCTTTGTACTTAGATTCTGCTCCATCCTTGTTGTTTGGATAAGAGTTGCCGATGGCATGACCATAGTATCCGCTCAGACCGATGCGCAAGCCCTTGATGCAGTAGTTGTCGATACGGAGGGCTGTACCATATTTAGTTGCAATCTCTCCCTCTGTAGGAGTACCAGGACCCTTGTTGATCCAACCTGTATTAGTAAAGTTATCTGAGTTCAAGCCTGCCAGGAATTGCAATTCATATCTCCAACCCTTGGTACGTCCCCAAAAACTGACACCAGTCTGATGCCAGGTGCTTGGAAGAACCGTATTCTCACCTTCAGGACGATAAACAGTGAAGAAATTCAATGGCTCATGGTAAGCGTTGTTCAAACCTACAGGCACTACAATGTGACCAGCCTTGATGTTAGCCCAACGACCGAATGACTTCTGGATCCAGAACTGTTCGAGTTCGACTTCACCGCCTTTTTCAACTTCCTGTTCCCATTCGCCACCTTCTTCATCTTCTTTCTCATAGGCCATGCCTACACCGCCATGCTCAAACTCAATCTCGGTACCCATGGTCCAACCCTTTCCGAAGTCGTAACCCAGGTAAATAACTGCATGAGGAATATCAAAACGGCCATGGCTAGGGTCATTCTTGTGTTCGTCAGCCAAACTGTAACGGCTTACGTGGTCGCTGTAGAAGTTGCGGCTCATGGCAACCTCGCCATAACCACCCACGCTGAGGCGCTTGCCATTCACGTGCTGCATCACGCTGTCTGCAGCCACAGTTTGTGCACTTGCCGTTGCCAAACCGGCAACCAGGGCAGCTGACATCAATCCAATTCTTAAACTGTTCATCTTTATTATTTTGAATTTATTGTTATCGTATTATCCTTAATATAATAAAGAAAAGAGCGCGGATGTCTGCTTGCGGTCTCGACACTTTAGAGGCCTAGTATCTCCTTAAAGCCATGAGGCATGATAAGGAATTACGCAGCTCTGCCGCTCGGGAGTGGCAATCATCACCGCGCTCTTTCTCGATTTCGGGTGCAAAGGTACGAAGTTTTAAAATATCTTGCAATACCTAAAAATCGGTAAACTGCGGCATCCCCATTTCTAGGTATTGCGAGTTTCGAAACTTTTTTGTATATTTGCACCCGAAATAGAAACATTATGAATGTTCTTGATACAAGGATGTTTTCATTTAAGAATAAAAGAAGATGAAAAATCAGAAGATGTATGAAGCTGACGACAAGATGATCAGCATCATTAGAGACAATTACAACATCTTGCAGAGCCTCGGTAGCTTCGGTATCAACCTGGGCTTTGGCGACAAGACTGTGCGTGAGGTTTGCGACGAGCAGAAGGTGGATACTTATACTTTCCTGTCCGTGGTAAACTTGACGATTAATGGTTACAAGGAGTATGACAATGCTGACCGCCTGTCGCTGCCGACCCTATTGCATTATCTCAAGGCATCGCATGCCTATTACATAGATTTCCAGTTGCCGTTTATCCGTAAGGAACTGGTTGAAGCGCTGGATGAAAAGGATAATCTGGCACGCCTTATCCTCAAGCTTTATGATGACTATGCCCATAGCATCACCAATCACATGAAGTATGAGGAAAAGATGGTATTTCCTTATGTTCAGGCACTTATAGATGGTAATGCCAGTGCGAACTTCGATATAGAGACCTTCTCGAAGCATCATGCTCAGGTGGACATAAAGTTGAAGGAGTTGAAGAGTATCATCATCAAGTATCTGCCTTCGGATGGACTGCATAACAACCAACTGAGTGCCACCCTCTATGACATCTACAATAATGAGGAATGGCTGAAGCATCATTCTGAGGTGGAGGAAGAAATCTTTATTCCTGCCGTAAGAAATGCAGAAATAAAACTGAAGCAGAATGATGTGAGTGCCAAGATTTCGAGCATGATTAATCAGACTCCGATGAGTGATGAACAGTTGAGCGACCGTGAGAAAGATGTGATTGTTGCTTTGGTTCAGGGAATGACCAACAAGGAGATTGCTGACCACCTGTTTATCTCTATCAATACGGTGATTACCCACCGCAGAAACATCGCCCGAAAGCTTCAGATTCACTCTCCTGCAGGTCTTACAATTTACGCCATCGTGAACAATCTGGTTGATATTTCTTCGGTAAAACTGTAGTTTATCTACGGAATATCAGTTTAAATAATGTTATTTTTTATAAAATGATAGCGCCTTTCTCCTAGTCTGGAGGAAGGCGCTATCATTATATTTAGGTATGTGATAATTCAGCATCACTATTTATGGTGAAGGCTAAATCATATTGATGTCTACAAAACCATGCATCACTGCATAAATGGTGAGTGAAGACACACTTTTTAATCCCAGTTTTTCCTGTATTTTCTTGCGATGGGTAATCACGGTAGTCAGTCCGATACAGAGTTGGTCGGCTATCTCTTTGTTGATTTTCCCTTGTGCTACCAGCGATAATACCTCTATTTCTCTATCCGACAGAACTTTTTCCTGAGTAACCGGGGGCATGGCAGGGATATGCTCGCCATGGGGATGACCGGAATGCTGCAGGTTGAGAAGCTCTTTTATCAGGTATCCCTCTGGTACATTGACGCAGAGACAATGAAATTCGGCAAGTTGCGAATTGGGATCGTTGCTGGGTGTCAGAACAATGATGTGGCGGTTCCTGTTGCCCTGTGTGAAGAAGTAACGGTGTTCCAACACAATGTGCATAGATACAAAGCTATGAACAAAATGGTCAGGATTGTTTGCCTCGTACTGACGGAACGAACCGAAGGTCGAGATTTTCATCATGGGCATCACCGACTCAAGCAGTTGTCTGAGTCCCATTGCGGCGAGTGTATTGCTCTCTACTATTGCCATTTCCGGCATCTGTTTGCCAGCCATGGCTTTCATCATTTCTTCATTCATCTCTGTTTATTTTACTTCTGCTAGTGATAGTTGGGTTATACTTATATCTTGTTTTTACAAGAATGGAGTGAGTACCTTTGCGGCAAACCATCCTTTGAATCTTTGCCAGCCCGTACGCCACTCTCTCCAGTTCTTCTCATTGAGTAAGAAACTGTCTTTCTTTTCCCCATCAAAGAGCTGTACCAGTTGTTGGGTAGTACAAGAATCCACAATCACTGCATTCTCTTCATAGTCCCAGCGTAGGCTTCGGGCATTGAGATTGGCACTGCCCACGGTACAGAATTTGCCGTCTACCATGATAATCTTGGTATGGTGGAAGCCCGGCGTATACATCCAAACATTGCATCCTGCCTTCATCAGTTTGTGTGCATTATAGAAACCACAGTCAGGAGTAAGAGGAATGTCGCTCTTGGTAGAGAGCATGATTTCTACCTTTACTCCTCTTTTCACTGCATTCTTCAATGCCTTTTTAAGTTTATGACTCAAGGTAAAGTAGGGGCTGATAATCTTGATGCTGTCCTGTGCATCATTGATGGCATTCACATAGAAATATCGGATGATATCTTTTGTAATATGCGGTTCGCGGTTGATGATGCCGACCATCTTTCTGTAGGCTGTTGCTGTCGTATCTGGCTTGAGATTCTCTACCAGATAATCCTTCTTCTTATATCTCCAGAACTCAGTGCTGTGCACATTCTGTCCGCTCACCTTGTTCCACATCTTGAGGAATATCTTCTGCAGGGTATTCACTTCACTTCCGTCGATGCGGCAGTGCATATCATGCCATTCGCCTACTACCTTAGTACCTTTTATATAATAGTCAGCTACGTTCATACCGCCTGTGTAGGCAATCTGTCCGTCAATGACTACGATTTTGCGGTGATCACGGTTGAAAACTGCATGTACCCATGGGAACTTCAGAGGTTTATATTCATAAATCTCTATACCATTGGCACGGATTTTCTTGAGATGTCTCTTTCGCAGAGGCTTGTTGTTGGAAGAGTTTCCGAATCCGTCATATAGGGCTCTCACCTTTACACCCTCCTTAACCTTCTGTGCAAGAATATCAAAGAGGAGGGAGGCGATGCTGTCGTTGCGAAAGTTGAAGTATTCCAAGTGTACACTATGTTTAGCCTGTCGGATTGCCTGGAACATATCATCAAACTTTTCCTGACCATTCATCAGTAGGGTTACTGAATTATCGTGAGAAAAACTGACTCCTTTCCCACGAAGCTGATTTACGATCAATGAATCGCTAGTCTGTGCGCTGCACAGCGAACAAGACAGCCATAATGTTGCTATTAATAAAAAATATCTCATCTTATCTATAACCATGTTATCTATAAATCCGTGTAATCCGTGTAATCCGTGCCTAAAAAATTATACCATGCAGGCATAGTGATCTACAATGCCCTTTAAATGATTATCCTTGTCTACAACCAGTACCGTATGCACCTTATACTTGTGCATGATGCGCTGAATCTCCGAAATCTTCGTCTTCGGAGTCACCATTTTCGGAGTGGTGGTCATGATGTCGCTTACAGTCTTGTTAAAGAATTCTGCCTGCCATTTCTCCATGGCGCGTCGGATATCACCATCGGTAATAAGTCCGATAACGTGGTTGTCTTCATCCAATGAGATACCCAATCCCAGTTTGCCCTTGCTTACATGGATGATAGCCTCGCCCAGGTGCATTTCCTTAGGAATGATAGGCATATCATCGCTGCGCATCACATCTTCTGCTGTGGTCAGCAGTCGTTTGCCTAATTCTCCACCAGGATGGAACTGTGCAAAGTCACGAGGCTTGAAGTGGCGTACCTGCATCAGGGCGATAGCCAGTGCATCACCCATAGCCAATGCTGCAGTAGTACTGCTGGTAGGGGCGAGGTTCAGCGGACAAGCCTCCTTCTTTACCTTTACGGTGATATGATGGTTGGAGTATTTTGCCAGCAGAGAATCTGGATTTCCGGTGATGGAAATGATAGGAACATTCATGTGGAGTACCATCGGGATGAAACGAAGCAGTTCATCGGTCTGACCGCTGTTACTCAGTGCCAGAACCACATCCTTGTCGGTCATCACACCTAAGTCGCCGTGATAGACATCCAGTGGATTGATGTAGAAGGCTGGTGTGCCTGTAGAGGCAAGTGTAGCGGCAATCTTGGCACCTACGTGTCCACTCTTGCCCACACCTGTAACGATAATCTTGCCTTGGCAATGATACATCATGTCTACAGCTTTCTCAAAGTTGTCGTCCAGATAAGGTATCTGGTCGAGGATGGCCTGTGCCTCGTCTCTAAGAGCCTGTTCGCCATAACCGCGAACAATCTTATCATCTATATTGTTATTTTTATCCGTCATTTCTAAATCATTTGAATTGGCTTTCCCTTCGGACGCCGAACGTTGTTTCTTCGTTCTTCACTTACAGGAGTTCTTCTATAAGTGATTCCAACTTGTTTAATTCCAGCATATTGGCAGCATCGCTCTTGCCCTGGTCTGGGTCTGGATGTACTTCAAAGAAGTAGCCGGTAGCTCCGAATGCTTTAGCCGCCTTTGCCATTGCTGGAACGAATTTACGGTCGCCTACGGTCTTGCCGTCACCTGCACTCGGGCGCTGAACGCTATGGGTACAGTCCATGATGACATTTGGCACAATCTCCTTCATGTCAGGGATGTTTCTGAAATCTACCACGAGATTGTTATAGCCGAAACAGTTGCCGCGTTCTGTGAGCCAAACTTCCTTGGCACCGCTCTCCAATGCTTTTTCTACAGGATATTTCATATCTCTACCGCTCAGGAACTGTGCCTTCTTGATGTTGACGGTTTTGCCTGTCTTGGCTGCAGAAACCAGAAGGTCGGTCTGTCGGCAGAGGAAGGCTGGAATCTGGAGAATATCACATACTTCGCCTGCTGCTGAAGCCTGATAACTTTCATGAATATCTGTTGTAACCTGAAGGTTGTACTTCTCCCTGATATCTCCCAGCATCTGGAGTCCTTTCTCCAGTCCTGGACCACGGAAAGAGTGGATGCTGGTACGGTTGGCTTTGTCGAATGAAGCCTTGAATATGATTTGGGTTCCTAACTTTTCGTTAATGCGGACGAGTTCCTGAGCTACTGTTTCCAATAGTTCCATAGACTCGATGACGCAAGGACCTGCTATGAATGTTGCCATATCTTTTTATAGTTTATAGTTGATAGTTTATAGTTAATAGGGAGTAAACCTGCTATTAACTGTAAACTACAAACTGTTAATTATTAACTTGTTTAATTGTAATCTCACGCTGTGGGAACGGAATCTCGATGTTGTGATCGTTGAGCGTATCGTAGATGCACTCCATGATGGTGGCATCGTCGATGGCTTGGGTAAGCACGTTCACCCATACCACAATTCTGAGTGTGATGCAACTGTCATCGAAACTCTTCAGTAACACCTTCACCCCTTTGTCCTGATAGATACAATCCAGTTTTATCAGGGCATCGATGAGAATCTGTTTCACTTCCTTCACATTACTGCCATAAGCAATACCTACCTCCAGAATATCCAGCTCATAACCATGATTCTTGGTCATGTTCTTGTAGTTCTTCGAGAAGAGCTGCGAGTTCTGGAATGCTATGACCGAACCGTCGGTAGCCTCCAGCATCGTAGAGGTATAACTGATACTGCTCACCTTACCACGGGTGCCGTCACAGATGATATAATCACCCACCTTCACACGGCCCATCATCAGAGAGATGCCGTAGTAGATGTTCTCGAGAATATCCTTTGATGCAAAACCCAGACCGGTTGATAAGCCGGCAAAGATAGCAAGCAGCCATGATTTTCCTACCTGGAACACGTTCAGGGCTATCATCAGCCAGATACCCCAGATAATCACCTGCATCACGTTCTTGAACATCACAATCTTTGAGGCAGCCGACGCCGGGTCTGCCTTCTCGAAGTGATGACGCATGAAATCTACAGAAGTAATGTTGATGTAGTTGAACAGGAAGTACAGACAAGCTACCTCTGAAATACTGAAAAGCGATGCAGTGAAGTTGCTGGTCTTGATGTAATCCTTGTTGAATATCTCCCATGTCGTATCACTCATGTTGAATACATCTGCAGCCCAATAGATAGAGATGATGAACGAGAGCACGCCTGAAATAGGGAGCAATACCTTATAGATAAAGCGATACAGCCATTTGTCGGTAATCGCCTTGTCAGCCAACTTCTTACGCTTGGCATATACGCTGAGCCATCCCTCGCAACAGGTGATGGTAAGCACGCAGGTAAGCTGCATGGTCCACCAGATGATAAGCTGGACGGCAAGCAGTGTGAAACCTGTCCAGGCAAAAATGGTACTTACTCCGAATACGGCAAGCGATATGAATGCGTATGTCTTATCGGTGCGCAATACCTGATTGTGCTTTCTGCCAATCACATTCCACTGCCAGAGAGCGCAGAGCAGGAGGACTGGTGGAAAGATAAGGTTTACCAGATCGTTTGGTATCAGGATGATACGGAACACGATAACGATGAAACCTACCAGCATCAATGGTGAATAGATACGGAAGGTATTCTTAATCTTATCGTTGTCTACACGTAGCAGGATGGATACCAGAATAACGCCAACCAGCCAGGAATATTCTACCAGCAACTGGCTCGCCATAATCACGAAGTTCTGGGTAACCGCCATTCTTACGATTCCCAGAATGACTGCGAAGGTTACTACCGTCATCGCCATGATAAGGCATGGTCGTTTTGCCATAAAACTTTCCTTTCTGTTCTCGAACATACCATGCTTCATGAGTTGGGTAATCACGATGCGGATGGTAAAGAGATTGAGGAAGATGGAGATGAGACCCCAGAAGATGATGATACCGAAGAGGATGAAGATGATACGAACATCCCATTGCGACATCATGCCCGGTACGGGCTTGTATTTCTCGGTTACAGACGTCTTCGCCTCCTTATAGTTCATGCTGATATTGCGGAGTATACGCAGATAGTTGTCGCCTCCATTATTGAAGATGCTGTTCTGGATATCTTCGTATCTGCGGTTGGCATAGTCATTGAGCGCCTGTAACTTACGGTCGGTTCGGTCGTAAGCCTGCACATAGGCTTGCAACTGTTTCTGTTTCTCTACCAGCTGGCGGCGGATATTGACTGCCAGAGTCAGGTCAACGTTTCGGTTCACCTGTGCTTCTTCGCTGAGAAACATGGTGTTCATGCCGTAGAGATAGTTGATGAGCGAATCGAAACGAGCCACCTCAACATTGTTCTTCTTGATCATCTGGCGGAAAGGAACAGCCTTCGACTTAAACTTCTTAAACTGCTCTGTAGCCTCATGACAGGCATACGTCATGTCGAAAATATACCCATTGCGCTGCGAATAGAGCATGATGGAGTTCTGGTCAGCCTGTTTCACAATACTGATGAGCTCCTGAATCACAGCCAACTGTTGAGCCTTGGCAGCTTGGTTCTGTTTCTCCAAGTCTATGTGATAGTTGGTCAATTCTGTACGCAGCATATAGAGCGTTGTGTCCAGGTTGGCTTCCTTGAGCACAGCATTACTGGGCAGTACGAATGCCACCATCAGCAGAATTATGATGTATAGTCTCTTCTTCATATTTAGTAAATTTGACTGCAAAGTTATTAATAATTCGCGAAAAAGCAAAGAGAAAATCGCCTTTTTTGATATATTAGCACCTTTACGTTCGATTTTTAGGGTTATCTTTTGCATTTTTCATATAAATTGATTACATTTGCAACGTCAAAGGATACGTTAATTAATCAGATAAGAATATGAAGATACTCATAGCAGATAGTGGCAGTACCAAGACCGATTGGGCTCTGGTTGATGAACAGGGTAACGTGATGGTTACCTGTAAGACGCAGGGCATCAGTCCGATTCATCAGAGTGATGCCGAGATTTTGGATGTGTTGTGTAAGGAACTTGTTCTGTCAGAGCAGCCTCAGGAGGTTTTCTTTTATGGCAGTGGAGTAACCGAGGCGATGAAGTCTCGCATGAAATCACTCTTGCAGCAGTCTTTTCCTGAAGCCAAGGTTGAGGCTGAAGGTGATATGTTGGGAGCAGCCCGTGCCCTCTTTGGCAAGAAACCGGGTATCGCCTGTATTTTGGGAACCGGTGCCAACAGTTGTCTTTACGATGGAGAGAAGATTGTGATGAACACGCCTCCGTTGGGATATATCCTGGGCGATGAGGGTAGTGGGGCAGTAATCGGCAAACTTTTCCTCAATGGTATCTTCAAGGGCACATTGCCTGTATCACTAAAGAATAAATATCTTGCCTGGTCGGGCTTGGATTATCCTACTATTATTAATAAGGTGTACAGACAGCCGCTTGCCAATCGCTTCCTGGCTTCCATCTGTCCTTTTATCTCAGAACAGATAGCAGAAGGTGAGAAACATGAGAATGGAACCGACGAACTGAATGAAGCCATGTCACTCTATCGCATGATTCTGGAGAGTTTCAATCAGTTCTACGCAAAGAATCTCACACCTTATATTAAATATGTCAAGGCGAGCACCGAGGATATAAGTCAGTTGGAGCCTGGCATGAAGGCATGGCATTCATCCTTGGAAGAAGAAATTCCGATGCTTGGTTTTGTTGGAAGCATTGCCCATTACTTTGAGTCTCCTTTGAGAAATGTGATGGAGGATGAGTTTCATCTCAAGATTTCCCAGATATTGAAAGCTCCGATGCCGGGAT
>JAJXBQ010000061.1:0-15982 GCA_021640525.1 Segatella copri | reverse complement strand
CACGAGCATTTTGAAAAGTTCATGGGCTATAAAGCACCAGAATTCAAATCTGATTCCAGAGAATTCCATGTAATATTATGGAATCTCAACTATATTTCTAACAACAAAAATGAATATGCTATCGGGCGATTATGTCTATATCTCTTCATCAATAAATCGGATGATTTCATCCTGCTGGTCTGGATGATACCAGTGAATTTCTGCATCTCGCTTAAACCAGGTAAGTTGCTTGCGCATGTATTCACGGCTGTGCGATTGGATTTGTCTGATAGCTTCATCGCGGTCTATTTCGCCGTCAAAGTAGGAGAACATTTCTTTGTAGCCCACGGTTCTCAAGGCGGTGAGACCCTTGTGCGGATATACGCTGCGTGCTTCTGCCTCCAGACCTTCGTCCATCATCATCAGTACACGCTGGTTGATGCGGTCGTAGAGTTCAGCTCTGTCGCGGTTCAGACCTATCTTGAGGATGCGGAAAGGGCGCTGCTTCTTTTCGGCTGTGCGGAAAGAAGTATAAGTCTTGCCGGTCTGATGGCAGATTTCCAGAGCATGAACCACGCGGCGTGGATTCTTCCTGTCTACTATCGCCCAGTGCTCCGGATCCATCTTGTGGAGTTCTTCTACCAGTGCCTCCAGCCCTTCCTCTTCCAGACGCTGTTTCATCCAAGTGCGGATGTCGTCACGAACAGTAGGGATGTCGTCGATTCCTTTGCATACAGCATCGATATACATCATGCTGCCACCTGTAAGCAGAGCCACATCGTGATTCTTGAAGATGTCTTCCTGCAGGAGATTCATCACATCAGCCTCGTATTGGGCAGCGCTGTAATAGTCTTCGATGTGGTGATTTCCTACGAAATAATGCTTTACCCGCTGCTGCTGTTCGGCAGTAGGGGCTGCGGTTCCGATAGGGAGTTCGGCGAAGATCTGGCGGGAGTCGGCATTGATGATAGGTATAGCGAGATGCTCTGCCAGTGAAAGGCAAAGCTCCGTTTTACCTACACCGGTAGGACCTAAGACCACAATCAATGTTTTCATATATCATTCCTTATATTCAAGAAAAAAGCATCCTTGCTCGTTTCATAAACCTATGCAAGGATGCTCTTTTTATCTTTTTACTTTTTTACCCTTTTACTTTTATCGGATGATGCCTCGCTGAGAACTCTCTACGAAGTCGATAATATACTGAATCTCCTTGGTAACCTCAAGATTCTTCTTGATTTCCTCGATACCTTCCTTCAATATACCCTTGCTGTAGAGCAGGCGGTAAGCCTCGTGGATGTTCTGGATGGTCTCATTGCTGAAACCGCGACGGCGCAGACCGATGAGGTTGATGCTGCAATAGCGGGTTGGCTCCTTGCCGGCAATGATGTATGGAGGAATATCCTGAGAGAAACGGCAACCGCCCTGGATCATCACGTAACCTGCGATATGGCAGAACTGGTGAACGAGAACGTTGGCGCTGACGATGGCGTTGTCATCTACTACCACCTCACCGGCAAACTTGGTAGAGTTGCCGATAATCAAGCCGCTGCCGAGCACGCAGTCGTGAGCTACGTGAACGGTCTCCATCAGGAGGTTGTTGCTGCCTACTACGGTCTTGCCCTTAGAGGCTGTACCACGAGAGATAGTAACGTTCTCACGGATGCTGTTGTTATCGCCAACCTCGCAGGTTGTCTGCTCGCCCTTGAACTTCAAGTCCTGAGGCTTGGTAGAGATGCTGGCGCCTGGGAAAAATTCATTATTGTTGCCGATGCGAGCGCCCACGTGAATGGTAACGCTGTTCTGCAATACGTTGTTATCGCCCAAAACGGTGTCCTTGTCGATATAGCAGAAAGGACCGATAATGTTGTTGTCACCGAGTTTTGCCTCTGGATGAACAAACGCTAATGGACTAATCTGATTCATATTTCTATTTTATTATTACTTGTTCTTAACAATCTGTGCTGTGAAAGTAGCCTCTGCCACCACCTGGTCGCCTACGAACATGTAGCCCTTCATAGAGCTGATGCCATGACGTACAGGTGCGAGCAACTCCACACGGAAGAGGAGGGTATCGCCTGGAACCACCTTCTTGCGGAACTTCACGTCGTCGAGCTTCATGAAGTAAGTGCTCCAGCGCTCAGGCTCTTCCAGCTGGTTCAATACGAGCAGACCGCCACACTGTGCCATCGCCTCTACCTGGAGAACGCCTGGCATCACTGGCTCTTCAGGGAAGTGACCGGTGAAGAAAGGCTCGTTGCTGGTTACATTCTTTACGCCTACGATGCTGTTAGGACCCATAGCGATGACCTTGTCGACCAGCTGCATAGGGTAGCGGTGAGGCAGGAGCTGACGGATGCGGATATTATCCATGATTGGCTCCTCGTTAGGATCGTAGATAGGAGCCTGAATCTCGTGCTTGCGAATCTCCTTGCGCATGAGGCGGGCGAACTTGTTGTTTACGGTATGGCCTGGACGCGTAGCGATGATGCGGCCCTTGATAGGCTTGCCGATGAGTGCCATATCGCCGATGATATCGAGCAGTTTATGACGTGTACATTCGTTCTCCCACTGCAACGGACGGTGCTGGATGTAACCCAACTTGTTGGCATCCATGTGAGGCACCTTGAGATGGTCGGCGAGCTGGTCGAGCTGAGCCTGTTCTACCTGGCGCTCGTAGATAACGATGGCATTGTCCAGGTCACCACCCTTAATGAGGTTAGCCTGGAGCAGAGGCATGATGTCGCGTACGAAAACGAAGGTACGGGCTGATGCAATCTCCTCTGCGTATGTCTCCATCTTTTCGAGGGTAGCAAACTGGCTGTTGATGAATTTGCTCTCGAAAGAACACATGGCTGTAATGCTGAAGTCCTCGTCAGGAAGAATGGTGATGACAGACCCATTATCATCTTTCACCTCAATCTTATGACGGATGATGTAGTAGTCTTTCTCAGCATTCTGCTCCTGGATGCCTATGCTCTGGATCTTCTCTACATACGGAGCAGCAGAACCGTCGAGGATAGGGAACTCAGGACCGTTTACCTGGATGAGACAGTTGTCGATGCCGAGGGCATAGAGTGCTGACATACCATGCTCGATGGTAGAAACGCGGATATCGCCCTTACCGAGTACGGTACCGCGCTGTGTTTCAACAACGTTCTCAGCTACAGCCTGGATAACAGGCTCGCCTTCGAGGTCGATGCGCTGTATTTTATAACCGGTGTTCTCTGGTGCAGGATTGAAAGTTACGGTGAGGCTCAAGCCTGTATGCAAACCCTTTCCGCAAAGAGAGAAACTACCTTTCAGTGTCTTCTGTTTTGACATAATTATATGATTTCTATTTATTTTTCTTTAATTCTTCAATCTGCTTCTTCAGGTCGTTGAGTTCCTTGTACATATCAGGCAAACGACGGAAGATGGCCTGTGACTTGAAGTAAGCGCGTTGCTCCATAGGAGGAGTTCCGATGAGCTGCTGACCGCTCTTGAGGCTGCCCGGAACACCGCTCTGGGCACCGAGGAACACCTTATCGCCGATAGTGATGTGGCCGGCAATACCCACCTGACCGCCAAACATACACCATTCGCCTACCTTTGTACTGCCTGCTACACCTACCTGAGAAGACATCACGGTATTGGCGCCGATGTCGGTATTGTGGGCAATCTGTACGAGGTTGTCGAGCTTCACGCCCTTGCGAACATAGGTAGAACCCATTGTAGAACGGTCTACACAAGTGTTGGCACCAATCTCTACATCATCTTCGATGGTAACGATACCAATCTGAGGAATCTTGTCGTAACCTTCAGGACCTGGAGCGAATCCGAATCCGTCGGCACCGATTACACAACCTGCATGAAGCGTAACGTTGTTGCCTAACTTACAGCCGTGATATACGGTAACGTTCGGATAGATGAGTGCATTCTTACCAATCTTCACACCCTCTCCGATGTAGGCATGAGGATAAATCTGGCTACCTTCGCCTACCTCTGCACCATCGCTGATATATGCGAAAGCACCTACATATACGCCTTCAGCCACCTTAGCCTTTGGAGATACGAAAGCCAGCGGATCGATGCCGGTCTTCTTAGGCTTCATGGATTCGTACATCTGCAGGAGCTTAGCCACACACTCGTATGCATTCTTCACACGGATGAGGGTTGTGCTGACAGGGTGTTCCAATTCTACGTTCTCATCAATGAGTACGATGCTTGACTTGGTTTCGTAAACATAATGAGTGTATTTAGGGTTAGAAAGGAACGAGATAGCGCCTTCCTTACCTTCTTCGATTTTTGCGAAGGTGTTGACTGTTGCGTTCTCATCACCTTCCACACGGCCCTGAACGAACTGGGCTATTTGTTGAGCGGTAAATTCCATAATTTATCTGACTTCTAGTTTGTTTTATTTAGGTTCCCAAGGCATCATTACCTTTAGGTAACCGCAATTTGTTTGCAAAAATAGCAAAAAAGATTTAGATTCTCGACTTTATTTTGTAATATTTTGCTTTTTCGCCCCATAAAAGGGTATTTTTTAGGCGCAAAGCCTCTTTTTCAAGATACTTTGCGCCTAAATCGAGTTTTTATAACTTAGCAAGTTCTGCTGCCATTTCAGCCTGCAACTCCTTAGCTTTCTGACCTGCTACCTCAGCAAAGTCATCGCCGTTGCTGGCATAGATGATGCCGCGGGAAGAGTTGACGAGCAAGCCGCAGTCCTTGATGATGCCATACTTGCAAACCTCCTGCAGGCTGCCGCCCTGTGCACCTACACCCGGTACGAGGAGGAAGTGGTTAGGAGCCACCTTGCGGATGTCTTCGAACATCTTGCCCTGTGTAGCGCCTACTACATACATCATGTTCTCATCGTTGCCCCATTCCTGGCTCTTCTTGAGAACCTTCTCGAAGAGGCGCTCGCCCTCCTTATCCTCGGTGAGCTGGAAGTCGTGGCTACCCTTGTTACTGGTCAGTGCCAGGAGGATAACCCACTTGCCGTCATACTCGAGGAATGGCTTGACTGAATCCTCACCCATATAAGGTGCTACGGTTACTGAGTCGATATTGTACTCCTCGAAGAATGTCTGGGCATACATCTTGCTGGTGTTGCCGATATCGCCGCGCTTGGCATCTGCGATGATGAAGTGGTTTGGATAGTGGCTGTGGAGATACTTGATGGTGTTTTCGAAGGCAATCATGCCATCGATTCCGCGGCTCTCATAAAAAGCCAGGTTTGGCTTGTAAGCCACACAGTATGGGGCTGTTGCGTCGATGATAGCCTTGTTGAATCTGAATATCATTTCGGCTTCTGCGCCCTGAATGTCTTCACTCTCGGTGATGCACTTAGGCAACTTGTTGATATCTGTGTCAAGACCTACGCACAAGAAACTCTTCTTGGCGAAAATCTGCTCTACGAGTTCTTTTCTGTTCATAATGGATTGATATGATGATTCATCGCCCCGAAGTACGGAACGATGAATCGGGGTTTTACAATTCTGTTTCTTTCAGCTTCTCTGCGTTCTCGGCTACGGTCAGGGCATCAATCATGTCCTGAATATCACCTGCCAGGAAACCGTTGAGATCGTGAGTGGTGTAACCGATACGGTGGTCGGTAACACGGCCCTGTGGGAAGTTGTAGGTACGGATTTTCGCACTGCGGTCGCCGGTAGAAACGAGGCTCTTGCGGCGGCTAGCGATATCGTCAACATACTTCTGGTGCTCACGGTCGTGGATGAATGTATAGAGGCGGCTCAAGGCACGCTCCTTGTTCTTTGGCTGGTCACGGGTCTCGGTACACTCGATGAGGATTTCCTCTACCTCGCCTGTGTTAGGGTTCTTCCAAGGATAGCGGAGACGTACACCAGACTCCACCTTGTTCACGTTCTGACCACCGGCACCTGAGCTTCGGAAGGTATCCCATTTGATGTCACCTTCGTTGATGTTCACCTCAAACTTGTCTGCCTCTGGCAATACTGCCACGGTAGCTGCTGAAGTGTGCATACGGCCCTGGGTTTCAGTAGCAGGCACACGCTGAACACGGTGAACACCTGATTCATACTTCAATGTGCCGTAAACGTCAGTACCGCTCACAGCGAAGTCGATTTCCTTGTATCCACCTACTGCGCCTTCAGAAACAGAAGTCACGCTGACGGTCCATCCCTTCGATTCGCAGTATTTCTTATACATATTAAATAGGTCGCCTGCAAAGAGGGCTGCCTCGTCGCCTCCGGCACCGCCTCGGATTTCCATCTGTACGTTCTTGGCGTCTTCTGGATCCTTAGGTACCAGCGCAATCTTGATTTCTTCTTCGAGTTTAGGCTGCAGCGCCTCGTTCTCGTTGAGTTCTTCGCGAGCCATCTCCTTCATTTCCGGATCGCTCTCGTTGGCAAGGATATCCTTTGCCTCTTTGATGCTGTTCAGGCAGTTGATGTATCGCTTGCGTGCGTCCATGATGTCACCCAGGTCTTTCCATTCCTTGGTGAGCTTCACGTAGCGTGGCTGGTCGGCGATGACATCTGGGTCGGTAATGAGGGTGCTTACTTCCTCGTATCGGCTCTCTAAGCCTTCTAGCTTCTGTAATATGTTGTTATTATCCATTAATTTTAATTCTATTTTTAGTATTCGAATGTTCCGAATTCGCTCTTGATGGTCAGGCTGCGCTTGCCTTCTTCGATGTGACCTACAATCTGGGCATCGATGTTGAAGCTCTTGCTGATGGCGATAACCTTCTCGGCAACCTCAGGACGTACGTAGATCTCCATGCGGTGACCCATGTTGAATACCTGATACATTTCCTTCCAGTCGGTATCTGAGCAGTCGTGGATCGCCTTGAAGAGTGGAGGTACTGGGAACATGTTGTCCTTCACTACCTTGCAGTTCTCGCCTACGAAGTGAAGAACCTTGGTCTGGGCACCACCGGTGCAGTGAACCATACCGTGAACCTCTGGGCGGAGCTCGTCGAGAATCGTCTTGATGACCGGAGCGTAGGTACGGGTAGGAGAGAGAACCAACTCGCCGGCATTGATAGGTGAACCCTCTACCTCATCTGTCAACTTATACTTACCGCTGTAAACCAACTCGTCTGGCACGGCGTGGTCGTAGCTCTCAGGATAGTTCTCTGCGAGATACTTGGCAAATACATCGTGGCGGGCAGAAGTCAAACCGTTGCTACCCATACCGCCGTTGTACTTCTTCTCGTATGTAGCCTGACCTGTAGAAGAAAGACCTACGATAACATCGCCTGGGCGGATGTTGGCATTGTCGATTACGTCGCTGCGCTTCATGCGGCAGGTAACGGTAGAGTCAACGATGATAGTACGAACCAGGTCGCCTACGTCAGCAGTCTCACCGCCGGTAGGATAGATGCCGATACCCATCTCACGCATCTCGTGGAGCAGGTCGTCAGTACCATTGATGATAGCTGAGATTACCTCGCCTGGGATGAGCATCTTGTTGCGTCCGATGGTAGAGCTTACGAGGATGTTGTCTACGGCGCCTACGCAGAGCAGGTCGTCGGTATTCATCACGATAGCATCTTGAGCGATACCTTTCCATACAGAGAGGTCGCCCGTTTCCTTCCAGTACATGTAGGCCAAGCTCGACTTGGTACCTGCACCGTCGGCATGCATAATGTTACAATACTCTGGGTCGCCGCCCAAGATATCAGGTATGATCTTGCAGAAAGCCTGTGGGAAGATACCCTTGTCGATGTTCTTGATAGCGTTGTGAACATCTTCCTTTGCTGCGCTAACACCGCGCATCATATATCTATTGTTACTCATATTCTTACTTTGAATTTTGTTCTTTGAACTTTATGATATGCTTATTTTTCCTGGTGCCAGAAATCCCATGATGCAAAGGCTTGCAACAAGAGCATTTCCAAGCCATTCTTTACTGTGGCTCCGTGTTCTTTGCCCTTCTTCATGAAGAGGGTTTCGTCGGGATTGTAGATGAGGTCGTAGAGCAGGGTGTGGCTGTCCATTGCCTCGTAAGGCAGCGCAGGACACTCGTCTACGTGTGGGTACATGCCCACTGGGGTACAGTTTACGATGACGTTATACTCCTTGATAACCTCAGGGGTGATTTTTTCGTACTGGATAGTACCCGGACGCTCGTATCGACTCACGAAGGCTGTTTCCAGTCCGAGCGATTTCAGACCGAAGTTGATAGCCTTTGAAGCTCCGCCTGTACCCAGGATGAGAGCCTTCTTGTGATAAGGCTCGATATAAGGTTCGATGCTCTTGGTAAAACCGATTACATCGCTGTTATATCCTTTCAGATAAACATCTTCGCCTCTGTGCTCCACCTTAATCACGTTGACGGCTCCGATAGCATTCGCCTCAGGGCTTACCACGTCGAGATAGCTGATCACTTTCTCCTTGTAAGGAATGGTGACGTTGAGACCCTTAAGCTCAGGATTTGAGTCGAGAATCTCGGTAAGATTTTCGATAGAAGGTATCTCGAAGTTGATGTATTGGGCATCGATGCCCTCGTTCTCAAACTTTTCGTTGAAATAGTTCTTTGAGAACGAATGCCCCAGAGGGTAACCTATGAGTCCATACTTGTCCATAATATTTTTGTTTTATTTGGTTGCGAAATAGAGTGTGCAGATGCCGAAGGTGAGTCGCTTGAACTCTGCCTTTGCGAATCCTGCCTTTTTGAACACCTCCATCATGACCTCGCCCTGAGGGAATGCCTCGATGGTCTTGTTGAGATAACTGTAGGCGCTCTGGTCTTTGCTGATGAGTTTTCCATACATCGGCAAGACAGTGTTGCTGTAGATGCTGAACAGCTGCTTCATCGGGAAACTGACCGGCGTGGTAAGTTCTACGATGCAGAGATGTCCGCCTTTTTTCAGTACCCGGCACATTTCCTTCAGTCCCTGATCCAGGTTCTGGAAGTTTCTGATACCGAAGGCTGCGGTTACAGCGTCGAAGCTCTCGTCCTGGAACGAGAGGTTAAGGCAGTCTTCCTTGGCAAAGGAGATGGTGTTTTCCAGTCCCAGCTGCTTTACCTTCTGTCTGCCTATCTCCATCATGCCTTCTGAGATGTCTGCTCCGATCAGCTGGTCGGGATGTAGCATCTGTGCGGCAAGGATGGCGAAATCGCCGGTACCGGTAGCGATGTCGAGCATCTTTTTAGGAGAGAAGGGCGCAAGACGCCTGATTGCCTTCTTGCGCCATCCCTTATCGATATCCCACGAGAGACGGTGGTTCAGGGTATCGTAGGTAGGGGCGATGTTGTCGAACATCTCCTCTACCAGCTTGCCCTTGTCTCCTGTGCCCTCGTAGGGCTTTATCTGTTCTTGCTTATACATTTATATATAGTTTACTTGTGTGCAGCAAGCCACTCGCTTACGTTCTTCTCGATGCGGGCAGCGATGTCGCCTTCCTCGGCAGCCTTGTCGAACTTCTCGCCTGTGATGTGCTCGTACAGCTCGATGTAGCGGTCGGATACGCTCTCTGCATACTCGTCGGTAATCTCAGGCATAGTCTGACCAGGCTGGTTCATGAAGTTGTGCTCGATGAGCCACTGGCGAACGAACTCCTTAGAAAGCTGGCGCTGAGGCTCACCCTTCTCGAACTTCTCCTCGTAGCCATCAGCGTAGAAGTAGCGGCTAGAGTCTGGAGTGTGGATCTCATCGATGAGATAAACCTTGCCGTCGCGCTTGCCGAACTCGTACTTGGTATCTACGAGGATCAAGCCCTGCTTGGCAGCGATTTCCTGACCGCGGGCGAAGATGCGGCGTGTGTAGTCCTCCATCACGGCGTAATCCTCTGCACTAACAATACCCTGGGCGATGATCTCTTCCTTAGAGATGTTCATGTCGTGACCCTCATCGGCCTTTGTAGTAGGGGTGATGATAGGCTCTGGGAAACGCTGGTTCTCGCGCATACCGTCTGGCAACTTCACACCGCAGATCTCGCGGCAGCCCTTCTGATACTCGCGCCATGCACTACCGGTGAGGATAGAACGGATGATCATCTCCACGCGGAAACCTTCGCACTTCAAACCTACGGTAACCATTGGGTCTGGAGTAGCCAACTTCCAGTTTGGACAGATGTCTGTAGTTGTGTCCAGGAACTTAGCTGCAATCTGATTGAGCACCTGTCCTTTGAAAGGGATACCCTTAGGCAGAACAACGTCGAACGCTGAGATTCTGTCGGTAGCGACCATCACGAGGAGGTCGTCGTTAATGTCATACACATCACGTACTTTACCGTGGTAAACACTCTTCTGTCCATCAAAATGGAAATCTGTCTTTGTTAATGCTTTCATTTTACTTTGAACTTTGAATTTTGAACTTTGAACTTTATGATATGCCTTGCGTAATCATTCTGTTCATTCTTAATTCTTATTATTTTGAATTATCTTTTTCTGCTTTCTGAGCTTCCCGTGCTTCCGCTCTCTCCTTGTCATACTTGTCGTAAGCGTTGACGATGCGGGTTACGAGTTTGTGGCGCACGATATCCTTCTGTCCCAGCTTCACCACTCCGATGCCTTCCACGCCGTCCAGAATCTTGAGCGCCTCCTTCAGTCCGCTTCGCTGTTCGCGTGGCAGGTCAATCTGTGTCAGGTCGCCGGTGATAATCATCTTGGTGTTCATGCCCATACGGGTTAGGAACATGCGAATCTGTTGGGAGGTAGTGTTCTGCGCCTCGTCGAGGATGACGACGGCATCGCTTAGTGTGCGTCCGCGCATAAAGGCGAGCGGAGCAATCTGGATAATGTGCTTTTCCATCATATCCTGCAGCTTTACGGCAGGTATCATGTCTTCCAGCGCATCGTAGAGCGGCTGGAGGTATGGGTCAATTTTGTCTTTCATATCGCCAGGCAGGAAACCGAGTTTTTCGCCGGCTTCTACGGCTGGTCGCGAGAGGATAATTTTCTTGATGGCTTTTTCCTTGAGGGCCTTTACGGCAAGGGCGATGCTGAGATAGGTCTTACCGGTACCGGCTGGTCCCACGGCAAATACCATGTCGTTCTTCTCGTAAGCATCTATCAGCTGCTGCTGGTTTTCGCTGCGGCTCTTGATAGGTCGGCCACTGATGCTGTATACCAGTACGCCTTTCACGCTGTCCGCCTTGGTCTGTTTTCCTTTCACGATGTCCAGGATGTCTTCATCATTGAGCATGTTGTATTTAAGCAAGTGCTTGCGCATCTGCTCAATATCCTCTTCCACCTTTGCCATTTCCTCTTCGTCGCCGAGCACACGAATCACGTTGTCGCGTGCTACGATACGCAACTTAGGATACAGCGATTTAATCATCTGCAGGTGGGCGTTGTTCACACCGTAGAACATCACTGGATCGATATCTTCGAGTACAATATGTTTCTCTATCAAAATGTCTTAATTCTATAAAGTTTAAACTATCCTATCTAATATTTTGTTATATAACGCTGCAAAATTACTACTTTTCCATGAAATGAGCAAATTTCGGCGAATAAAACATTCTTTAAATATTAAAAAAGCTATTTTTTCGAGAGATTTTGTTACCTTTGCAGCTAAATTTGGCGATGCGGTTCCCGTTTTGCCTGAAGAATATAGAATATTATTTCGTGAAAATAAGATAATTATGAAGATTAGTAAGAACAGATATTTACAGGGTTTTGGTATTGTGGTTTTGCTTCTGGCACTGGTAAGAGTCATCTTTCCGGGGGTGGCAAAACCGAAGGTTGCGGCTGCTGGTGCGGCTGATTCTACGCTCGTGGCAGCGAAGGATTCGGCTGCTTCTGATGCTTCTTCTGCTGAGACTTCTGATGCATCGGCTGATGCTGAAGGGAATGTGGCTGAGGACCTGAAGAAGGATGAACTCTCTGTTATGCCTGATACGGCACAGAGCGGCAAGCCTTCTATCTTCTTCGACAAGGATGGCAAGGAGGTGAAGCATCGCATCTTCTCGGTACCTCATTTCGGCAATACTTTCCCCGACCAGCAGGATGTGCAGATTCTGGCGGCTACTAAGCATGGCGTGAAACCGGTACAGAACCGTCTGGAGGCGGAGAACAGCAAGGGCAAGCTAGTGTATGTGGGCAGCAATCCTTTCTTTTATGTCGACAAACTGAACAACAGTATTCCTTACCTGGTGCCTCGTGCCTCTGTGCTGCTCCAGGATATCGGCCGTGCCTATTTTGATTCGCTGCAGATCAAGGGCATTCCGCTGCATAAGATTATCGTGACGAGCATTCTGCGCACCAAGGATGATGTGGCTAAACTGCGTACCCGAAACGGCAATGCTACCGAGAATTCGTGTCATCTCTATGGTACTACCTTCGATATCTGCTACAACCGCTACAAGCAGATTCAGACCCGTGAACAGCCTCGCCGCCAGGTGCAGAATGATACTCTGAAATGGGTGTTCTCCGAGGTGCTCCGCGATTTCCGCAACAAGAACCGTTGCTATATTAAATATGAGGTGAAGCAGGGATGCTTCCATATCACCGTGAAGTAGTGGTGTTTCATTTAATTCTTGATTCTCTTCAAATCTGCTTCTTCTCCCACTATCCAGATGATGTCTCCCTTCTTGAAGACTCGGGTAGGGGATACGTGCGTCAGATTTTCACGACCCTCTTCCAGTCCTACCACCATACAGTTGTATTTATCTCTTATTCCGCTTTCTATCAGCGTCTTTCCCAGGAATTCGCTGCCGCCGCTGATGATGAGCTGGCTGAGCTTCATCTCGCGCTTTTCTATTTCAGCCTCCTCAGGCAGCAGGTCGCTCTGCAGGGCGGTGTTGAATTTCTGCAGCTGGTCGTCGTTGCCGATTACCTGCAGTTTGTCGCCCGGGAAGATGATCATGTCGCCGTTCGGGATGTTCAGCCGGTGAGAGCCGCGGTGAATGCTGCTCAGGTCTACACCGAACCGCTGGCGCAGATGCAGTTCTCGCAGCGATTTGCCCGTCCAACTGCTATCTTCAGGCACTTCAAATTCGCTGATGTGGATATCCCGGTCCAGCAGTCTGCCCTCGTAGAGCGGCCGCTTTTCGCCATTCACCTGAGCCGCAATATCGCGCGAACGCAGGTTGTGGACGAAGACGCGCTCCATCACGATGCTACGCTTCTTGATGTGGCGGGAGGTTATCATCAGCATCACTACTGCTGCACCGATGCAGACAATCAGCGCATTGGTAAAGCGCGAGAGGAAATTGATGATATAGAAGATGAAAGCCAGTGCTATCATGAAGCGCACGAACACCGTAAAGAGCAGCGGCACGCGGTTGATGCTGCTCTCCACCCAGAGGCGTTTCCACTCGGCACTGTGGTTCTTCTTCATCACGATGGCGCGCAGGAACGGTGAGATGAACAGGACGGTGAGCAGACCGGTGATGGCGTTGGCATACCAGTGGAGATGCCAGCCGGGCAGCAGATTGCGCATCAGCGGCAGCACGAAGGTGAACATCAGGGCGATGACGGCTGCCGAGAGGATGGAGTAGGCGGTGGTGTTGACCAGCATCTGGCGGATCAGCGATTTCCACTTGCTCTGCTGCTGCGTCTGGGGATGACTCATCGCGAAATGGTTCAGAATATGGATGAGTTTGTCGGGCAGATGTTTCTCCATCACCTGATAGGTAGGTGTGGCAAGACGGATCATATAAGGTGTAAGGAAGGTGGTGATGACGCTCACCGCTACCACTACCGGATAGAGGAACTTGCTGATGACGCCGAGCGACAGACCCAGCGAGGCGATGATGAAAGAGAACTCACCAATCTGAGCCATCGAGAAACCGCAGCGCATCGCCGACTTCAGCGACTCGCCTCCGAGCATGAATCCGAAGGTGCCGAATATCGCCTGACCTACCAGTATCGTGCCCACCAGGGCGAGGATAGGAACGGCATATTCTACCAGAATCTTCGGGTCTACCAGCATACCTACCGATACGAAGAAGATGGCTCCGAAGAGGTTCTTTACCGGTTCTACAAGCTTGATAATCTTCTCTGCCTCAATGGTTTCTGCCAGTATGCTGCCCATAACGAAGGCTCCGAAGGCGCTGCTGAACCCCACCTTGGTGCTCAGTACCGCCATGCCGCAGCACAGACCCAGCGAAACGATGAGCAGGGTTTCGGCATTGATAAGTTTCCTCACCGAACGCAGGAACCACGGAATGGCGAAGATACCCACGATAAACCACACGCCCAGGAAGAAGCCTATCTTCACGATAGAGGCAAGCATCTGCCCGCCGTCGGGACTGCTTCCGCTCGCTATCGCCGACAGCATCACCATCATCACGATAGCCAGGATATCTTCCAGTATCAGTACGCTCATCACCATCGAGGCAAACTTCTGGGTGCGCAGCCGCATATCATCGAATGCCTTATATATAATAGTGGTGGAGCTCATGGCGAGCATACCGCCCAGGAAGATGCAGTCCATCCTTCCCCAGCCGAAACTGTGGCCTACGCTGATGCCCAGCATCATCATGCAGAACACGATGACCACGGTGGCGATGATGGGAGAGGCACCCATCTTCACGATTTTCTTGAACGAGAAGTCAAGACCGAGCGAGAAGAGGGTGAAGATGACACCGATGTCGGCCCAGGTCTGGATATCCGTCTCGTCGACTACCGACATGGTGTAGGACATGTGTGGCGAAACCAGGAATCCCGCCATGATGTATCCCAGCACCAGCGGCTGCTTGAGCCTTTTGAAGATGAGGGTTACGATGCCTGCCACCATCAGGATGAGGGCGAGGTCTTTTACTAAAAATGGAATTTCAGCCATATTTTTCTGTTTATGAAAAAGGGGAATTTAGATGTGTCTAAATTCCCCATATCTGTATTAGTCATTAAATTCTTCTGTGATTTCCGCTATCTTCACGATGGTCTTCACTACCTTCTCCATTACCTGGATGCTCACAAACTCGTGAGGGCCGTGGAAGTTGACACCGCCGGCGAAGATGTTAGGACAAGGCAGACCCTTGAAGCTCAGCTGGGCTCCGTCGGTACCGCCGCGGATAGGTTCTACGCGAGGTGGAACGCCGCTCTCCTGCATCGCTCTGAGCACGATGTCGATGACGTGCATGTTAGGATCAATCTTCTCCTTCATGTTATAGTACTGGTCGTAGATAACCGCCTTTACGGTTCCGTCGCCATACTTCTCGTTCATCTTGTTCACGCAGTCCTCGATGAAATCCTTGCGGTTTTCAAACCTGTTGCGGTCGTGATCTCGGATGATGTAGCTGAGTTTTGCCTCCTCGCAGCGGCTCTCGATGCCGATGAGGTGGTAGAAACCCTGGTAGCCTTCAGTCTGCTCAGGAGTCTCGTTCTCAGGAATCATGTTCTGGAATTCCACAGCCAGTCGGCTTGCATTCACCATCTTTCCCTTGGCATAGCCTGTATGAACGCTCACGCCCTTGATGACGATCTTGGCTCCGGCAGCATTGAAGTTCTCATATTCCAGGTCGCCCAGGTCGCCGCCATCTACGGTGTAAGCCCAGTCGCAGCCAAACTTCTCTACGTCGAAATGATGTGCACCCATACCGATTTCCTCGTCAGGATTGAAACCTACTCGGATGTCGCCGTGCTTGATTTCGTCGTGGTCGCGCAGATAGCACATAGCCTGTACGATTTCAGCGATGCCCGCCTTGTCGTCAGCACCCAGCAGGGTAGTACCGTCTGTTACGATGATATCCTCGCCCTTGTGAGCCTTCAGCTCAGGGAAGGTTTCTACGCTTGAGATGATGCCCGGACTCAGCTCGATGTCGTTGCCGTCATAATTCTTGATGACGCGTGCCTTTACATCCTTGCCGCTGGCATCAGGCGATGTATCCATGTGTGAAATAAATCCGATGGTAGGAGTCTTTTTCTTGGTATTGCTCTTCAGGGTGGCATAGATATAGCCCATGTCATCCATTTCGACATCGCTCAGTCCTTCGTCCTCAAGTTCCTTTTTCAGGTACTTGGCAAATTCGAGCTGTTTTGCCGTACTAGGCACGCTGGTCGATTCTTCGCTCGACTGTGTGTCGAATTTCGTATAGTTTATAAATCGTTCTACTAAATCCATGTTTTCAATTATTAATCA
>JAJXBQ010000307.1:0-2899 GCA_021640525.1 Segatella copri | reverse complement strand
GTGGCAAGACCTTGAAGACCATCCAGAAGAGCGGTCCTGACGGTGAGATTACCACATCGTTTGAGTATGACGGCATACAGCGCCTTGTTCGTGTCACCGACACGGAGGGCAATGTAACGACATCTACTTACGACATGGGTGACCGCCGTACAGAGGTGAACCATCCTGCAAGCGGCATTACAAGTTTCACTTATGATGCTCTCGGCAATGTGCTTACAAAGCAGACTGCCAACCTTGCGAAGGAAGGCAAGTTCATCACCTACGATTACGACTATCAGCGTCTGACGGGTATCAACTATCCTGACCACCCGGAGAACAACGTGAAGTATTACTATGGTGGTCGCAATGCCTCTCAGAACCGTATCGGCAGATTGATGCTCCGCGAGGATGGAACAGGTGCCATTGAATACTTCTATGGCAAGATGGGCGAGGTGACAAAGACCCGCCGCACGATGATTGTGCCTAATCAGGCGATAGCAACCTATGTGACGCAATGGACTTATGACAGCCACAACCGCCTGTTGGAGATGATCTATCCTGATGAGGAGAAGATTACTTACTCTTACAATCTCGGTGGTCAGCTTGAAAAGGTTCATGGCTACAAGTCATACGGCTACGATTATGTAAGCAAGATTGGCTATGACAAGTTCGAGCAGCGCACATACTTGAAGTATTGCAACGGTGCAGAGACATTATACACCTACGACCCACAGCGTCGCAGATTGCAGAACCTCACCGTGAACAGCGGTGGCAACACCATTATGGATAACGCTTACACTTACGATGCGGTGAGCAATGTGCTCAGCGTAGTAAACGGTGCGTCAGTGCCTCAGAGTGGCAAGGCTGGCGGACAGATGGCGCATAACTATACTTACGATGCCCTCTACCGTCTTGTTGGCGCAACAGGTACTTATACAGGTGCGGACAATAAGACTGCAAGCTATACCCTTGCAATGGGTTACGACAACATGCATCGTATTACATCAAAGCGTCAGATTCTCACGCAGAACAATGTGCAGTTCAACGGTACGTTGAATGCAGGTTATGATTTGTCATACACCTATGGAACAGAGACAGGCAAGAAGTTCCAACTCGCCAATGTGAAGGATGTGAACTACCGAACGGAGGAGACACCTTCAGAAAGCGAGAATGTGAACAACAATCATGCTTATGAGTATGATGCCAACGGTAATCTTGTTTATGTCAACACAAGCCGTACCAAGAAGGATGGCGTGGCTGACGAGAAGACCGCAGAGCGTAAACTCAAATGGGATGAGGAGAACCGTCTCCTTGCTTCTGACGACAACGGCTTCGTGACAAACTATTGGTATGACGCTGACGGCGAGCGCACGGTGAAGACATCGGGTGAGAGTGACCAAGTCTATGTGAATTCTGAATTTGCTGGAGGTCGCACGAATACAGCCAAGTTCTCTTTGTATGTAAGTCCATATTTGGTTGCCAACCAAGGCGGACGCTACACCAAGCACATCTACATTGGTAGTCAGCGTGTCGTTTCCAAGATTGGTGACTTCGACTCTTACGGTTCGGACCCACGCCGCATCCAGTATGCAGGTAGCGAGACTGACGGCTTGTCTGTTGATTATAAGGGAAAATATACTCAGCAGTTGCAGGTTATCAAGGATAATTATGCAACCTTTGCAGTGCCGTACAATGGCGAGGACAACAACGATTATGTCGATGGTAAGGGCTTCTGCTGCAATGACGGCAGCTTGGAGGCTGCGCAGGCACGTGTTATGGCAAGAGCAATGAAGAACAATTTCCAAGAAGGTGACGCATACGAGAAGATGCAGTTCTACTACCACCCAGACCACTTGGGTAGCAGTAGTTACATCACCAACCTTGACGGCGAGGTGGTGCAGCATATTGAATATGTTCCTTTCGGTGAAGTGTTCGTTGAGGAGCGCAATAACATCTGGAATACGCCTTATCTTTTCAATGCGAAGGAATTCGATGAGGAAACGGGATTGTATTACTATGGGGCAAGATACTATGACCCAAGGGTGAGTTTGTGGACGACTACAGACCCTTTGGAAGAAGAATATCCAAACATTACAACATATGGATTTTGTCATAATAACCCCGTTGTTTTAGTTGACCCTGATGGCATGGGGGATTATTATAATAAGGCTGGAAGATGGTTAGGTAATGATGGAAGAAAAGATAATATTGCCTATCTCGCAGACGCTGTGTCTAAAGACAAAGCTGGAAGAAATCATTTTCAAAATGCAAATGTCTTAAGTCTGAAAAACAGTGAATTAAATATATTCGCTAATACCGTTGCCCAAGAGTCATCTGGTAATAAAATCGAATCTTTTGCATTAGCAAGTGCTATAAAGAACCTTGCAGACTATAAGGGAAAAAGTATAATGCAAACAATACAAACGGAAGGTATCTTTGGTTATAGAGATGGAGGAAACAATACTCAATACAACAATAATGCTGAATATAGTATGGCTGCTGTCCTTAATGCTATAACTGGAGGAAAAGATTTTTCAAATGGTGCTATAAGATGGGATGGCTTTGACTTGGCAATAAAAGGCTGGGAGCATGTAAAATCGAAAAATCAAGGATTAGGAATTTCCCGTTCCCATTACCAAACTTTCTATAGTTATTGGGCTGGCGGGAATAGGCTAAAAAATGCATCTGGAAACCAAAATGCCATATTTAATCCTGAATTTCAAATGTTAGGTAAAAAACTTACTTATAGTCCAGCAATTCAAGGGTATTGGAAAGGAATGGTCTTATATAATTCTTCGGCTGCATATGGCGGAACTATTTTCTGGAGACCTGTTTCTAACTTTATAATTAAAGGTGTAAATTTAAATAGAAACTTTAGAAAAGTAAATGGAAGTAAAAACAAACCTTTATAATGCTCTTT
>JAJXBQ010000306.1:0-2901 GCA_021640525.1 Segatella copri | reverse complement strand
TAGACAAATAATTATATCGATTACGGCTAGAATCAAAGCGACATACCGTTCTGTAATCGCAAAATGTACAAGGTCTAAGGCCATTCAATTGATATGGCTTAATCGGGAACTGCCCTTCCCCAATGTGACGACCCGTCTCAGCCATCACGTGATTTGTATAGCGGCACATTATGTCAAATTCACCTGTAGACTTAACCTTCCGCAAATCTCTGCTAGAAATGGTTTGATCTTTTTTCGTAGCAATCGGCACATAAGGCCCTCGCTTAGATCCATAGGACAAGAACTTATTGTCAATATGCGTCAACAACTCTATATCATCGGAGAAGTACCCACTGTTTTGCCAAGCATCGCTTTCATTAGCCAACGAAACGGCATCTTCATAAGATATAGGCGCATCAGCAGGGATTTTAGGGTTCTTCACGTAAGAGTAAACCACCGCCGCAGGGGACATAGATCCGCCATGTGTTTTACCATAAGCGGACTCCAAAGCCAACAGATAGGTCATGAGTTGCAGTTTAAGTCCATAATAGACATCTTGGGCCGTCACATGAGCACCACCCGACTTGTAGTCGATAACCATGCCATAGGTTTGATCATCCCGTGTATATTCGTCGATGCGGTCAATTTGACCGATGAGTCGCAAGTAACGGTCTTCACCAAGAGGGACCCGAATAGGATCCCAGCCACCTTGACGACCAAAATCTTGCTCTAAATACTTCGTATCAAAATCGCTGCGCTTAGACCACTCTATGAGGCGGTCTACCGTCACATGTAATGTTCTCTGTACACGCTGTTCAATGGCCTTTTGGTAGGCATCGCTCGTTTCTTCACCTAGCTGATTTTCTTGCAAGATTTCGTCTGCCACAGTACGGCATAGATTTTCTTGTTCCTCTTCGTCGAGGTCACGCCATTGTTTGTTATTTTCTAGTAGATAATTACCTAAGCGCTCTAAATTAGCATGCAAGAACGTACCGATTTCAGGAGCTCCAAAGGAGCGTACTGGACGCGGTTCTAGTTTCAAACCATATTGGGCATAGAACTTAAACGGACATTGTTGGTATCGTTCAAGGCGTGTCACAGAACCAGACATGTAGCCTTTAGACAAGAACAGCCCATTCACTAAATCCTGCGTTATGACAGGCACATCGTTATTATCTCGAATGCCACGTGACACCTCCGCTAAACGAGGACGATAAGTTTCGCTTTCACGAGCCCAGTTATAGAGTCCCCACCAAAGAGGATTGACCTCATAACCACTAAAGAGAGCCCCCCAACGCTCAGATAGCAATGACAGACTTTGGAGTGGCCGCCACACGTAATCTGCCTCTGTATCAGGTGCAATGGAGAGAGGAATATCTACTGCCTGATCTACGTACCCAAGAGATTCTAATCGCTTTACAACGAGGGATGGCTCAAGACCTGTTCCATCCTCACCAGATCCCGCATAGGACAAGGTCAACGAATCGGATGCCCGTGTCATGGCGAGATATAATAGAAAATTCTCGTTGAAAGCCTTCGGCAAGGCCCCTTCTGCTAAGGTAATGCCTGCATCGGCCAATTCTTGACGCTCCTTATCCTTGATGAGGCCTTCATCTCCCATACTTTGAGGGAATACGCCTTGGTTGAGGCCCATTACGAACACCTTAGGCCACCACTGGCTGTAACCACGTTCGATAGTGGTAATCACCACATGGTCTAAAGACGGCGGAATCATAGAGTAGTTTACATCGCTAAGGCCTTCTTCGAGGAGGAGCATCATCTCATCCAGAGTCAATATTTCATCCTTCATGACCATAGAAATTTCGTCTATAAAGGAAAGAACCGCATTATACATCTGTTCATGACTAGCTTTGGATTCTTGATCACCTATAGTTTCTGCGTCCTTCGCCCATTCATAGAGCCGCTCTGGCACTTGTAAGATTTCTAATAAACCATAAAGTTGTGTACCCCACTCAGCCCCTGTATGACCCTCCGCATTAGCAGCAAAGTCAAACCATGGAGATAATATATCCATAATAGTTTCTCTTGCTTTGTTAACACGTGCTCTGCGTGGTGCATCTACGTAGCTCTCTTCATCTTGCCCCTCATGAAAGCCTCGTAAGTACGGCCAGCTTTCACGTTCCCATTTATAATGGTCGATACCAAACTCGAGAACATAGTTCTCTAACTCATCTACAGCCTCACGAGTAAGCGGCATCAAGTCTGTCTTGAGCAAGAGGAACATGCTGTCCCGACTATAGTTATAACGCACGATATCAAAGAGAGCCGACAATAGCTCACCTAATGGATGGTTTTTCATAGGCCGCTGACGGTCGATAAAGTGCGGAATGCCGTAGCGAGCAAAAACCTTTTCTAAAGTGTCACCATAGGTTTCAGACTCGCGGAGCATGATACATACATCTCGGTAACGAGCCTCTTCAGATGATTCTATATAGGCTAAAATACGACGAGCCACCGCATCGGCTTCGCGTTCCCTGTTATAGCCTCGAATAAGCGGAATCGTTGCATCTGTAGTATTTTTCTTACTAGGGCTAGCAAAATAATTAGCCTCTAGCTCTTGAACGATTTGAGGGCCTCGTTTCCCATCAAAGCCAACCCAGTTGATACTAGAGCCATAACGAGCAACTAAGGTGTCGTAAATCTCTAAAGGGCGGCTGAAAAGATGCTCCCCTCGACGAGCTAAATTTAACGCCTTTGGGGCCATCGGTAAATCGATAGTAATAACGGCTTCCTTTGCCAAGTCAAACAAGGTATAAATCAACTCGTAGTGTGTGGGCGTAAACCAATGAAAACCATCGATAAAGACGTGGCTATTCTCCATGAGAGGAGATTGTGGCAAAGCCTCTACGATTTCCATGATAGGATCGATGTCGCGCTCCCCATGACGACTGATTTCCTCTT
>JAJXBQ010000305.1:0-2919 GCA_021640525.1 Segatella copri | reverse complement strand
GGTCGGGGTGAGAGGTGGAGCCCTCTTTAATGGTAAAGAGGGACGGGGTGATTTTCGAAAAATCCTCCTTTTATTTAAAGATTTTGCAAATGAGCGCAATGAAAGTTTGCTTTCAAATTGCCGAGTGCAGCTAATCTTATTTAAAGAGGAACGTGGCGTTTCGAAAGTGCATACCCTCCAATCACCCCATAACATACCAGCGGTATAAGAAAGGCTATCGCCATACTCCCCGTAGTATCCGCTATATACCCCATGATTACTGGAGCAACCGCACCACCCACTATCGTCATGATAAGCAATGAAGAGGCAAGTTTGGTCTTTGTACCCGCATCCCTCAATGCCAGCGAGAAGATAGTCGGAAACATGATGCTCTCTCCCAGATACAGGACGAAGAACGCAATGAGAGATAAGGTACCGCTACATACCACCACAATCAGAGTGGCTACAAAGGTGAGGATGGCACAGACCAGCAGCACCAGCCTTGGCTGGATATAATTCATGATGACACCACCAGCCAGTCGGCCGATAAAGAACAGCCCCATTCCGCCAAAGGCGAGATACAGACTGGCAGTCTGCTTCTCTATATGAATACTCTCCTCAGCATAGTTGATGAAGAAACTGTTCACACCCGTCTGGGCTGCCACATAGAGAAACAAGGTCAGCATACCGAAAACGAATGCCATCACTCGCATCGGCTTCTCCTCCACCTTTTCGTTCGTATCCGCCTCATGCACTCTCCTTGGGTCCGGCAACTTGATTCTTGACAGGACCAGCGCCACAGAAAGCACAAAGATACCCACAAGGGCATAAGGAATAGCAATGTTGACACCCGAGAACAGAAGCTGACCGCCAACCAGCGGTCCTACAATCCATCCGATACCATTGAGCGACTGCGACAGGTTGATTCTGCTCTCCGCCTTGTCAGGATGTCCCAGTACCGTAGTATAAGGATTCGCACTCGTTTCCAGACAGGTCAGTCCGCATCCTATCACAAACAGCGACAGAACGAAGAAGTAGAAACTGTTGATCCTGCTTCCCGGTATGAACATCAGGGCACCGATACCGAAGAGAACCAGTCCTGTTATCACACCCCTCCTGTAGCCCCACTTCCGGATAATCCATCCGGCAGGCAGCGCCATCAGAAAGTAGGCACCATAGACAGCAGCCTGCGTCAGGGCCGACATTGCCTTGCTGATATGAAACGACTCCTGGAAATGCGGATTCAGCACCTCCAGGATGCCATGGGCAAAGCCCCACATGAAGAAGAGACTGCTGATGATGAGGAAGGGCACCAGATAGTTATGCCCTTCGTATCTGAAGATGGATGGCTTCGTCATGATTCTCTGCAAATTTAAGACTATCCTTTACTACCAGTGCCAGATAACCGCCGCCGCCGGCTCCAGGCATCTTCCATGCCAGAACCTCCTCCATGTTGCTGTAGCGGTCAATCATCGGCTGCACACTCGCCTCCGGTTTTATCACACCATTGATAGACGGATTCACCATACCCGGGAACATTGCAATCTGGGCCTCGAAAGATGCCCTGTATGCTGCAGCAAAGGCATCAAGATCGTGCGTCAGAATCGCCTTCCAGCAGGCATCAGCTGCATCAGCCAGCGCCTTCACCTTCTCAGGCGTGATATCCTTACCTTCCACCACACTGCATCCCGGTCTTCTCGGTTCCATCGGAATCATCACCAGATGGTCTTCCAGGAAACGGAGAGTCATCTCATCCTGCGTACTCTCAATCTTCTCCGGCCAGAAGTTGTTGTCATAATAATGACGCACCAGACCGGGAACACAGATACCGATAGAATCCTGGGCCCCCGAGATGATTCCATCATGACGCTCCGGATTGTTCTCAAAGCAGAAAACCAGTCGGGCAAGCATCTCCGGATCCATCTTCGGCAACTTGACCGGCCATATCTTCTGAATCACCTTACGGGTAGAGGTAGACAGACCGCAGCGGTCGCGCACCTCAAAGGTAGGTTCCAGCGAGATGGTAATCGCCCATCCCGGATGATACATACTTACATAAGGCTGGTCAATCCAAGTACCTGCCAGATCCAGACGGGTAGGAATCCCCACTTCCTGTGCCGAATTATCAGATACGTTCGATAACGCCTTCTTCAAGTCAGAAGAAGACCGCGCCTTCAAACCAGCATGAGGAGTGCGCTGGAGTTCGACATATTCTATGCCCCTTTCCTTACAGATCCTACGTTTCTCATCAGACCCACCTTCAGCGTTCACCACAAACACGTCCGGTTTCACTTTATCAAGAGTTGGCAGGAAATCGATGACTCCGCTTCCCTCATTGATATACGCATCCTTTACCGCCTTGATATTCTTGACCATGAATAGCCTTTCCTCCTGCGGAAACATAGGCTTGCGATGCTTATACTCCAGATAAGTAGCATCCGATCCGATACCCACATACAGGTCACCATATTGTGATGCCTGCTGGAAAAACTCCACATGACCAGAATGTAGCAGGTCATAGCAACCGCTTACAAAAACTTTTTTTGCCATAAATTTTTGAATAACTAATTGTTTACAGTTAAGCAGACAGAAAATCGTAATTTATTAATTGTAGCCATAAACTTCCTTTCCTACCGATCTCAACCCGCACTGGCGAAGACCGCTTTGTTCCGCCAACCTTAGAGCGAAGCGGCTCCGAGTACCGAGTAGGGCGGTTACATCCCTTGCTTTTTTGATAGTGTAGAGGGCTTTGGAGAGGATTAAGATCCCCTCCCATAAGGGAGGGACAGGAAGATTGAAAATTATGTTGCTTTCGTCGAAAACAGCATTCTTTTCCCTTAAAAAAATCAGGAATCCGAGGATCAGCCATTTATATATTTCATCTATGAGATGGTTACTTATTTCTGATTTATTGTTCATTTTCCTTGATATACTTTCACT
>JAJXBQ010000304.1:0-2921 GCA_021640525.1 Segatella copri | reverse complement strand
ATCATAAAGTGATTATCATAAAATGATAATGAAATAAGGAATTTTATCATTTGATGATTATCATAAATTGATAATTATGACTTGGAGACTCCTCTAATGTCAATAGAAAAAGGGTTGTAATCCTCGAAAAGATGGATTACAACCCTTTATACCTTATTATATATAAGAGTTAAGATAACTCTATCATATATTCAAATGTGGAAGCTGATTACAGCTGAGCCAACTCTACAACCTTATCTACTGCAGCACTCAAGCCGTCCTTGTTCTTACCGCCAGCCTGAGCATAGTGAGGCTGACCGCCACCGCCGCCCTGAATCAACTTGGCAGCTTCGCGAATCATCTTACCAGCGTTCAAACCATGATCCTTTACCATATCATCGCTGAACATCACGCTGAGCATTGGCTTGTCGTTATAAACAGAACCTACCACGCAGATCATGTTCTCTGGCAATGCCTCGCGAACCTTGAATACCAAATCCTTGGCAGCTGCTGGCTCCATTGGCAATACGGCTGTAACAACCTTCACACCATTGATTTCTTTTGCATTCTCTACAAGCTTATCCTTGGCACGCTCTACAGCCTGAGCCTGGAACTTCTCAACATCCTTCTTCAAGGCATCGTGCTCGTCGATGTACTTTCTGATGACACCTTCGAGATCCTTGGCATTGTTGAACAAGCCCTTCAAGGCTACGATGGTATCCTGCAAACCGTAGATAGCCTCCTCGCAAGCCTTGCCTGTCAAAGCCTCGATACGGCGGATGCCGGCTGCTACGCTGTTCTCAGAGATAATCTTGAAGAAACCAATCTTACCGGTGCTCTTGGCGTGAATACCACCACAGAACTCGGCTGATGGACCGAAGAGAACCACACGAACCTTGTCGCCATACTTCTCGCCGAAGAGGGCGATAGCGCCAAGTTCCTTAGCCTCCTCAATAGGAGTATCGCGGTGCTCATCCAATGGATAGTCGGCACGGATCATCTCGTTTACCATGTGCTCTACCTTGCGGAGCTCCTCATCAGTTACCTTCTGGAAGTGAGAGAAGTCGAAACGCAAGGTGTCCTTATCTACATAAGAACCCTTCTGCTCTACGTGGTCGCCCAAAACTTGCTTCAGGCAGTAGTCGAGCAAGTGGGTAGCTGTATGGTTGGCTGCACTTCCCTCGCGGTTCTCGATATCTACGCAAGCCATGAAATCTGCGTTTACATCCTTTGGCAACTCCTTTACGATGTGAATGCTCTGGTTGTTCTCGCGCTTGGTGTCGATAACCTGGATGGTCTCATCCTCGCTTACGAGCACACCCTTGTCGCCAACCTGTCCACCCATCTCACCATAGAATGGAGTGTTGTCGAGTACTAACTCATAGAAAGAGTTCTTCTTCTGAGTCACCTTGCGGTAGCGCAGGATGTGGCACTCATATTCTGTATAGTCGTAACCTACGAAGTTCTGGTCACCTTCCTTCAAAACCTCCCAGTCGCCGTTCTCTACAGCAGCAGCATTGCGGGCACGTTCCTTCTGCTTCTTCATCTCCTCGTCGAAGCCTGCAGCATCTACGGTGTAACCATTCTCACGGCAGATAAGCTCTGTCAGGTCGAGAGGGAAACCATAGGTATCGAAGAGGCGGAATGCACTCACGCCATCAAGCTGAGTCTCGCCATGAGCCTTGAGCTCGTCCATATCGCCATTGAGGAGGTTGATACCCTTCTCCAAGGTGCGGAGGAATGAATCCTCTTCCTCTTTCATCACGCGGGTGATGAGCTCCTGCTGAGCTGGCAACTCAGGGAAGGCTGCACCCATCTGCTCTACCAATACATTGACGAGCTTGTACATGAATGCCTGCTTCTGGCCGAGGAATGTGTAAGCGTAACGTACGGCACGGCGCAAGATGCGTCGGATTACGTAACCTGCCTTGGCGTTGCTTGGCAACTGACCGTCGGCGATAGAGAAGGCTACGGCACGGAGGTGGTCGGCGCAGACACGCATAGCGATGTCGATCTTCTCCTGCTCATCCTTACCCTCACCATTCTCACCTGTAGGAGTAGTGAAGCCATACTTCTTGCCAGAGATTGCCTCGATTTCCTTGATGATTGGCTGGAAGATATCTGTATCATAGTTAGAGTGCTTGTCCTGCAACATGCGAACCAAGCGCTCGAAGCCCATACCTGTATCGATAACGTGCATTGGGAGAGGTTCGAGAGAACCGTCAGCCTTGCGGTTGTACTGCATGAACACGATGTTCCAGATTTCGATGACCTGTGGGTTATCCTTGTTTACCAACTCACGGCCTGGCACCTGAGTCTTCTCCTCTGGAGTACGAGAATCCACGTGAATCTCTGAGCAAGGACCGCAAGGACCTGTATCGCCCATCTCCCAGAAGTTGTCGTGCTTGTTACCGTTGATGATGTGGTCGGCTGGCACGTGCTTAGCCCAGTAACCTGCAGCCTCGTTGTCGCGTTCCAGACCTTCCTCCTTGCTACCCTCGAATACGGTAACGTAGAGGTCGGCAGGGTTGAGTTTCAAAACCTCAGTAAGATACTCCCATGCCAAATCAATGGCACCCTCCTTAAAGTAGTCGCCGAAGCTCCAGTTACCGAGCATCTCGAACATGGTGTGGTGGTAAGTATCGTGACCCACCTCTTCGAGGTCGTTGTGCTTACCGCTTACACGGAGACATTTCTGAGTATCAACACGACGAACATCCTTGCCTGGGTCTTTTGTACCGAGGATGATGTCTTTCCACTGGTTCATACCAGCGTTTGTAAACATCAGCGTTGGGTCATCCTTGATAACCATAGGTGCTGATGGAACAATCTTGTGGCCTTTACCTTCGAAGAATTTCTTGAAGGATTCGCGCACTTCATTAGCTGTCATCATATCTTTTTTATATTTATCTTTAATTTCTTTTTCCTGTTTTGGAGAGGGG
>JAJXBQ010000303.1:0-2927 GCA_021640525.1 Segatella copri | reverse complement strand
ATCCTAAATACTATTATAAACAACCTACAAAAGAATAATCGTATGAATGACAAGAAAATGACAAAAAGTATGATTCTGAAAGGCGTGACAGCGGCAATTTGCATCACGGCAATACTACTTGCAGGCTGCTCCACTGTCTATGAGGAAAAGATGGTATACAATAACATCGAAATTCCTTTCAAGAATGATTTCCCTACGGACACTGTGACTTACGACAAGCTGCGAGCAGAACATACCCGAATCCTCCTGAACCTGAGCGATCCTTCATCAAAAATCGTGAACAAGGCAGACTGCACTTTCCGTACAGACCAACTTGTTACCGTAACAGGGGCGGAAGAGGACGACTTGCTCCGCATCACCAGCTGGTCGGCAAAGACTATTCATAAAGTGAGTCTGGAGATGTATATACCTGAGGCCGAGGAATATTTGCCTGTGGCTTACCTCGACTCTATTCCTGCGTTCTCCAGTTTCGAATTCAAGCCCTCGTTCGTGGGTAAGAGGAGCGTGTGTCGCACGATGGATGGGGGCTTCGTGAGTTTAGAATGTCCTCACCTTGACATGGAACGGATGAAGGTGCGCCTAGTGAGCGACGACGAACATCTCGAGAAGCTGTCAAAGATAGATGCTAAATGGACATGCAGTTTTTCTAACTACAGCTGGACACCTACCGCTGGAGATAACTGTCCCTACCGAGAACTGCGTCCCATCTACGCCCGCGAGTGGGTGGTGATTGTGACTAACTACGCCTATATGATGACTACACTCGAATATAATTATGTGATGTCCCACTTCAGAGAGGTGATGGGCGGCGATCTGTGCGATAACGACAGAAATCTGTTCAATGCTGAAAAATACCAGACGGAGAAGGAACGCTTCAAATCAGAAAAGACATTCCGCTTGGGACAGAGCAGTCCAGCCTATGGCGGACTGGGAGGTGGATACATTTGGGCAGTGACAGACTGGAATTTCTACGGGCACTACGCCTCGTTCAGCGGCTGGGAATCCATTGCACACGAGTTTATGCACTGCATGGGCTACTCTCACAACAGTAACATGACTTATGCTGCCAATAACGGTGAAGGGGTGAACGTGGGCTGGACAGAGTTTATCTGGCAACTGCACCTGTGGCTGAGCTACAAGGGTGACCTGCCCTATCCCAACCGCAATCTGTTGGGTTTCCATAAGCCAGAGAATGCCTCGTATAGGGACTGTGATATCAGTGCTATCTTTCAGGACGATACAGTGCTGAAGCAGAATATTGAGAGATTCTGCAGGCAGAGCCGGCTAGTGAAATACTTCACCGAGCACCCGATAGATACAGTCACTATACCTAAAGAGAAGGAGGAAATGAGATGAGAAGCCGAATGATGATAGGCGTAGGGGTTGCGTTAGCGTTGACGGCCTGCGAGCAGACTGAGGTAAGGGAAATCACAGAAGACCGTTACCTGCCACAGCCAATGGATACAGTGAAGATAACGGACAATTATTATCTAGACGGCTATATATCACGTGGGGCAGAGGATATAGGTGAGGGACGCACGTTGCAGGCAGTGAACCTCTTCCTTGATGGGGACGAGCTATACGTGGCAAACTTTGCCGAGAGATGCGTGGACGTTTTTGACGTAAAGCGCTTGACTTATAAACGGAGCATCTCCAACGGAGAGCGCACTTTTGTCCGTGATATTTATGTGGAGGATGGGCACCTGTTTGTAGCTGCTGGTGACAGTCGGGAGGTGCAGGTGTTCGATAAACATTCTGGGACGTACTTAACTCGTCTGGGTACAGGCATATGGCCGGTAAGTAACGTGTCGTGGGCGGGCTGTGTGGCTGCCACGAAGAACTTCGTCTTCGTACGTGACTCGAAGGAGACTAACGTACGGGTGTTCGACCGTAAGGCGGTTCTGTTGACGGCAGTGAACAACAACACCGTGTTTGCCAAGCTAGGTACTGGCAGCGACTTTATTGGTAGCAGTACAGAACCGCATGGTGAATCCTATGACATGGAGGTCATCGGTGACTCACTGTATGCCTTCATTCCTCGCTCGGGAACAATCTACGCATGGAATATACATGAGATAGCAGACAAGAAGAATGATACGCCTACTTCTGTAACCTGGTCAAGCGGCGTAAAGATCTGTTCGGTAGCGAAAGGAAGGAACGACAGCTTATTGTTTGTAGCAATGGTAAAGGACGGGAAAACACAACTTGCGGAAATAGCCTTATCGGACTTTCAGAGCCGGAATTTTGACCGCCCTCTCCGGCTGTTCGTTTCGGACAGCCGGGTGAGGCTCTCCCCACAGCCTATAGTTACTTACCTAGAAGAGAGAATAATACTGCCCAACGGAGATAAGCTGGAATGCTGGGAAATACGGAATAATCCTTCGTTTGTGATATTGCCGACGAGGTGATATATACAATGAGTTATTTTTTATCTAAATTACTTCAAATATCAAAATGAAAGGTCAACTATTTAAGTATAACTTTGCCTTTTGTGGAATAGGCTTAATTAGAGAAATCCAGTAAATACCATAAAATTAGACAACTAATTTATAGCCAGATTATTGCGAATTAGTTGGCCTTTTGGTATCTTTAGGTATTCCGTGTGACAAGAAGTCGTACAAGTAATTGTTCAGCACTGTGCCTGAACCTATTGTTCCGTCAATAGTAGTCTAAAGAGGCGTACTTTACCAGTAATGGTTTAGTGCGAAGTCCTCTTGACAATGCAGTCCTTTACAAAAATATCCAATGTATAGGTTGTTAGGCTGACTGATATGAGTAACATATGTGAATCGCTATACCATCGTAATAAAGAAATAGCTTACGGATATTTATAAGCTATAACCAAAAGGTGGGTAGTCAGGATAGTCTTTTTGGAATGTAAGGCTACACGGACATCATACTGGCGGTGGAGGGGCGGGCTCTAAGTC
>JAJXBQ010000060.1:0-16109 GCA_021640525.1 Segatella copri | reverse complement strand
ATATCAGATACTACAAAACGTTTGCAAAGATACAACTTTTTCTTTGTTTCTTTCAATATTTATCGAAAAATGCGTAACTTTGCACGCAAATTTACAACAAAAATGAACAAGACAGCACAACATATCATAGATATTAAGAATGTGTCGAAAAGATTTGGCGAGAAAACAGCCCTCAACAACATCAATCTCTATGTGAGAAAGGGCGAATTTATGACCATTCTGGGTCCTTCGGGATGCGGAAAAACGACATTATTGAGACTTTTGGCAGGTTTTGAAACCGCCAGCGAAGGCATCATCACCATCGCCGGCAACGATATTACTAACCTTCCTCCTTACAAGCGAAATGTGAACACGGTATTCCAGAAATACGCTCTGTTCCCTCATCTCAACGTTTACGACAATATCGCCTTCGGTCTGAAACTCAAGAATACACCGAAGGAAGAGATTTTGCCAAAGGTGAAACGTGCCCTGAAGATGGTAAACATGAGTGATTATGAATATCGTGATGTCAACTCGCTTTCGGGCGGTCAGCAGCAGCGTATCGCCATCGCCCGTGCCATTGTCAACGAACCGGAAGTTCTTCTCCTGGACGAACCGCTTGCAGCACTCGACCTCAAGATGCGTAAAGACATGCAGCTGGAACTGAAGCAGATGCACGAACGCCTGGGCATTACTTTCGTATACGTTACCCACGACCAGGAAGAAGCCCTCACCCTGAGCGACACCATCGTAGTGATGAGCGAGGGAGAGATACAGCAGATAGGTACACCTACTGATATCTACAACGAACCAGCCAATGCTTTCGTTGCAGACTTTATCGGCGAGAGTAATATTCTCTGCGGAACGATGGTCCACGACTGTCTGGTGAATGTGGCAGGTACCGAACTGCCTTGTGTAGACAAGGGCTTCGGCTGCAACCAGGAAGTGGATGTCGTGATACGTCCTGAAGACATCGAAATTTCCACCGATACCGACCACGCCCAGTTTGTAGGCAAGATAACCTCTTCCATCTTCAAGGGAGTACACTACGAGATGCTGGCAGAAACCGAGAAGGGCTACGAATTTCTCATCCAGAACTACAAGCATTTCGAAGTAGGCCAGACGATAGGAATGAGCGTGATACCCGACAATATTCACATCATGAAGAAGGAGCGCATCACCAATACCTTCGATGCAAAGGTAAACGGCGACGGAACGATAGAATTCCTGGGCTGCGAATACCAGATGGAGATTTCAGAAGAAATAAAGGACAAGATTCAGATCGATGAAAACGGAAACGAAACCATCCGGGTGAACGTACCTTTCAACAAGATAGAACTCTTCGACAACGAGAGCGAAGGAACCTTTACAGGCGACATCAGCTTCATTCTCTACAAGGGCGACCACTATCATCTCACCATAGATACCGACTGGGGCGAGAAGCTCTATGTAGATACACAGGATGTATGGGATTTAGGCGATCATGTGGCTATCACCATTCCTCAGGAGAATATTTCGTTTGAATAAAAATTATTAATTCCTAATTATCAATTATAAATTGAACATTATCAAGTTTATCTCTTCGCGACAAAGCTGGTCGATACCTTACGCCATCTTTGCAGCGATATTTGTGGTACTGCCATTGCTTCTCATCGTAGTGTTCGCATTTACCGATGAGAACGGAGCCCTGACGCTCTACAACTTCCAGAAGTTCCTGGCACACCCCGAAGCCATCAACACCTTCGTGTATTCGATAGGCATCGCCTTTCTCAACACCCTGCTCTGCATTCTGCTGGGCTATCCGGCCGCCTATATTCTGACACAAACCAGAATGAAGTATGCCAACACCATCGTCATGCTCTTCATTCTGCCGATGTGGGTAAACATCCTGGTGCGCACACTTGCCACCGTGGCCCTCTTCGATTTTGCCGACCTTCCGCTGGGTGAGGGCGCCCTCCTGTTCGGTATGGTCTACAACTTCATCCCATTCATGATTTACCCTATCTACAACACCCTGCAGAAGATGGACCGCAGCTATATCGAAGCAGCCGAAGACCTGGGAGCATCGCCTTGGCAGCAGTTCTTCAAGGTCATCCTGCCCCTGTCGATGCCGGGCGTAGCAAGTGGCATCCTGATGGTATTCATGCCAACCATCTCTACCTTCGCTATCTCCGAACTGCTGACGATGAACAACATCAAGCTCTTCGGTACCACCATCCAGGAGAACATCAACAATTCAATGTGGAACTACGGTGCAGCCCTCTCGCTCATCATGCTCTTCCTCATCGGCGCCTCCACCCTCATCGCAGGTGATGGCAGTAAACAGGAAGGAGGTATCAGATGATGCAGTCATTATTCAGTAAGGATATGATGAAGAAAGTATTCTGTCAGGGCTATCTCTGGTTGCTCCTGCTGCTACTCTACTCCCCTATCTTCATCATCGTCATCTTCTCGTTTACCGAAGCCAAGGTGATGGGCAACTGGACGGGTTTCTCGCTACAGCTCTACAAGAATCTCTTTGCCGAAGGCACGCACCATTCGCTCACAGCGGCACTGGCCAATACCGTAACCATCGCCCTGATTACCGCAACCGTATCCACGCTCTTCGGAACCCTGACAGCCATCGGCATCTACAACCTGCGCAATCGCTATGCACGTAATGCCATCCAGTTTATCAACAACATTCCGATACTCAACGGCGACATCATCATCGGTATCTCGCTCTTCCTGCTCTTCATCACGCTGGGCATTCCGCAGGGGTATACTACCGTGGTACTCTCGCATATCACCTTCTGTCTGCCATACGTTATCCTGAGTGTGATGCCAAGACTGAAGCAGATGAATCCGAACCTCTATGAGGCGGCACTCGATCTGGGCGCCTCTCCGATGCAGGCACTCCGCAAGGTCATCATCCCAGAGATATTGCCGGGTATGATTTCCGGTTTCATGCTTGCCATTACGATGAGTATCGATGACTTCGCCGTCACCATCTTCACGATAGGTAACGAAGGTCTGGAAACCCTCTCCACATTCATCTATGCCGATGCCAGAAAGGGAGGTCTGACCCCAGAACTTCGCCCGCTGAGTACCATCATCTTCGTACTGGTACTGGTGATGCTGATTATCATCAATAAACGTTCTGAGAAAAATAAGAAGAAATGAGAATGAAGAACAAGATATTATTAGGAGTTAAGACAATAGCTTTTCTTTTCCTGACCCTGCTGATGCTTCTGCCGCTCTCTTCCTGTTACAACAAAGAGAACCGCGAGGAGATTCTGAAGGTTTACAACTGGGCTGATTACATAGATGAAGACGTTCTTGCCAACTTCCCGAAATGGTATGAACAGCAGACCGGCAAGAAGATTCGCGTCATCTACCAGACCTTCGACATCAATGAGGTGATGCTTACCAAGATAGAACGAGGTCATGAAGATTACGATGTGGTATGCCCATCAGAGTATATCATAGAGCGCATGCTCCGCAAAGACCTTCTCCTGCCTATAGACACTGTCTTCGGTAAGACGCCCAACTATATCAGCAACGTATCACCATACATTGTTGAGCAGATAGATGCCACCTCCAACAACGGTCGCATCGCCCACCATTATGCCGTGCCTTACATGTGGGGAACCTGTGGCATCTTATATAATAAGGTACACGTACCTATAGAAGATGCAGAGACCTGGGGAACATTATGGAACAGAAAATATCAGGGCAAACTCCTGATGAAGGATTCCTACCGCGACTCCTATGGCACCGCACTCATCTGGGCACACCGTAAAGACCTGGAAGCAGGCAAGGTGACCATACCACAGCTGATGAACGACTATTCACCCGCTGCCGTAGCCACAGTAGAGAAAGAACTGAAAGCTCTGAAGCCAAACATAGAAGGATGGGAAGCCGACTTCGGCAAGGAGACCATGACCAAAGGCAAAGCCTATCTCAATATGACCTGGAGCGGTGATGCCGTCTGGGCTATTGAAGAAGCCGGAAAAGTGGGTGTAGAACTGGGATATGAAGTACCGAAAGAAGGAAGCAATGTATGGTTCGACGGTTGGGTAATCCCTAAATATTCCCGCAATCCGAAGGCTGCCGCCTATTTCATCAACTATCTCTGTCAGGAAGACGTGGCACTCGCCAATATGGAGACTACAGGATATGTGAGTAGCGTGGCAGGCAAGAAGGTATTAGAAGCAATGAGCGATACTGAGGTTTATCCCCAACCTGTAAATCTGGCCTACTTCTTTGGCGAGGAAGGCAGGAATGCCCATCTCAACCCTATTATGTATCCAGACAGCAGCATAGTAGCCCGATGCGCCATGATTCATGATGCCGGCGATCATACTCCCGAGGTATTGGATATGTGGTCGAAGGTGAAGGGCGACAATCTGGGCGGCGGCATCGTTATCTTCCTGCTGGCCGTAGTCCTTGCCCTCACGGTATTCGTTGCCATCAAGAAGTATGAGCATTACAAGCACAGAAGACTTTCGAGGAAACATCGCAGAAGACATGTGATAAAAGTAAAAAGGTAAAAGGGTAAAAAAGTAAAAGGGTAAAAGGGTAAAAAAGTAAAAAGGGAAAAGTGGAGGAAAAACCTATTTTATAGGGAAAAATGAACATTTTTGAAGGAAAAGAGAAAAAAGTGCCGAAAAAATTTGGTAATATCAAATAAAAGCATTACCTTTGCACTCGCTTTTGAGATATAAAGCTTTTGGGTAGTTACCAGAGTGGCCAAATGGGGCAGACTGTAAATCTGCTGGCTATGCCTTCGGTGGTTCGAATCCATCACTACCCACTTTTCCCAAAAATAACTCAAAAATTTAAGAGTCCGACTTTCGAGAGAGAGCCGGACTTTTTTTCTTTCCATGCAAATTCTGAGCAAAAGAAGAAGAGTAATATCACTCTCCTTCTACCTGTGTCTTTGGCCAATTCACCAGATATAGCATTTCTGTGGCTCGTGTAAATGCTGTATAGAGCCAGTGGATATAGTCGGGAGTAAGCATATCGTCCGTCATATACCCCTGATCTACATAGACATGCGACCACTGTCCGCCCTGCGCTTTATGACAGGTAACGGCATAGGCAAACTTCACTTGCAAAGCATTGAAATACGGATCTTGCCGGATTGCCTTCATACGGTCTGCCTTCAGTGGTATGTCCTGATAATCTTCCTCTATCTTATGGAAAAGCTGCTCTTGCTGATCATGGGTCAAAGCAGGAGCCTCACTCGTCAAAGTGTCCAGTAATACCGTAGCCTCCAGTTCATAATTATCATAATCGGGGAATTTCAACAGAAGGGTGGCAAAATGGAAACCATAGAGGTCGATGCGACGGCTCACCTTCATCACCTTCGCCCTATCTCCATTAGCAAGAAAAGCAGGAAGTTCGTTACTTTGAACTTTGAGATTTGAACTTTGAACTTTATGATTAGTTAAACTATAAAATTGGCTTTCCCTTCGGCCGCCGAACGCAGTTTCTTCACTCTTCACTCTTCTTTCTTCACTTTCCTTTATCTTCTTTCTTTCTTCCTCCATCCAAAAATAATTGTTCTTCACAATCATCAGCATGTCGCCACTCTCGAGTTCCTCTTCCCTATCAAGCACCATGTTGCGGATGCCCTGGTTGAAGATGTTGGCGCGCTTGTTGCTACGAGTCACAACAATGGTATCGTCCAGTCCTACATGATGATAACTGTCGCCAAGAGCCTCGATGAGTTCTGCACCCGGCATTTCCCTGATATCCGAGAAACCGGAGAAACGGATTTTAGGCAGTTGGGTAATGTCATCGTGGGTAATCATCTGGCGGATACGGGTAGCATTAAAGAGAATACCCGACTGCTGACTCTGACGGACTACTTCATTCAAATCGCACTCATAAACCGACAGTCCATATCCCTGGAGCATCGCAGCAGAAAGAGCTGGTGATTCTTCCTCACCAACAGGAGGCAACTGTGCCTTATCGCCAATCAGCAAAAGTCGGTCGTTACGTCCCTGATACACAAAATGAATCAGATCATCTAACAGACAACCACTGCCAAAGGTGGTTCCGCCCAATCCCAGATTGGCAATCATTGAAGCCTCATCCACCATAAAAAGCGTATCAGTATAGAGATTATCATTGAGATTGAACTGTCCATCCACTCCGGCAAACGCCTTTTCGCGATAGATGCGGCGATGAATGGTATAGGCAGGCATCCCGCTGTTCAGAGAGAAGACCTTAGCCGCCCTACCCGTAGGAGCAAGGAGCATCACCTTCTGGCGAACAGCACGGAGCGTACGGACGATAGCACCCGAAAGCGATGTCTTACCGGTACCCGCACTACCCCGGAGAATCATCACAGCATGAGGATTGCTATCCGTCATAAACTGCACGAAAACATCGAGCGCCTGAGCCTGTTCTGGGGTTGGCGGAAAGCCAAATTGCTGTAATATCTGATATTTTAACTCTTCAATGTTCATATTTCGAAAACTTTTAGTATCTTTGCAGAAAATTTACTGCACCTATTTGCTGTGCAAAAGTAATAATACTTTTTGAAATGAGAAAAAGAATAAAGAATAATTATATTTTGGGAGCATGCGTCATCATCATGATGCTACTCTGTATTCTGAGTGTAAGCCAGCCCATCCGCTTCCAGAAAGCCATGGCTAGCAGAGAAGCAGAGGTGAAGGAGAAACTGATGCAGATACGTCAGGCTGAAGAGAAATACAAGGCGAAACATGGCGTATATACAGGCGATTTCCCGACACTGGTAAAAGGCAAATTCTTACAGGAAGATGCCCAATACATTCCCTATTCCGATGGTAAGAAGTTTACACTTGCTGCCACGGTTATCGTAGGAAAAAGCGGTAAGCAGATTCCGGTGATGGAATGTGGGGCCGGTTATGAAACCTTCCTCGACGGACTCGATGAAGGTTCCATCCAGCAGAAGATAGAGGAGGCCAACTATGCCGGCAGCTATCCCGGACTCAAGATAGGCGATTTAACGACAGATAATAACAACGCAGGTAATTGGTAACAGATATGCAAATAAAAGGTAACAACATTCAGCAAGCACGACTCACCATCCGCGTGAGCAGAAACACCCTCAGTTTTTCGGTAGTTGACCGTGAAGCTGAGCATCAGCTCATCTATGAACCTTATACAGTAAAGAGTGGTGTTTCGATGGCAGCCAACTTGCGTCAGGCTTTCAAGGAGAGTACTCTCCTGCAGCGGGGATACCAGAAGGTACGCGTATATCTCGATTCGCCTATCCTGCTGGTTCCTATCGAAGAATTTCATGAAGAGGATATCGATGTGCTCTATCAGCATGCCTTCAACAGTCATAACAGCGATGCCATTCTCTACAGAGTGCAGCCGGAACTGAATGCGGTAGCGGTATTCCCTATCAACAAGGATTTGAAAATGGTGGTAGAAGACAACTTCAAGGATGTCCGCTTCACACCTATCATGCAACCGATGTGGCACTATCTGCATCATCGCAGTTTCACCGGCATTCACCGCAAGCTCTATGTTTATTTCCACGACAAGAAGCTGGACGTTTTCGGTTTCGAGAAGAACCGTTTCAAATTCTTCAACTCGTTCAATGCCGAGCATGCCAAGGATGCCCTCTATTTCATTCTCTATGTATGGAAGCAGTTAGGATTCAACCAGATGCAGGATGAGTTGCATGTAGCAGGCAATGTTCCTGATAAGGATTGGTTCCTCTACAACACGAAACTCTATATCAAGAGGACCTTCATTCTGAATCCTTCCGCCGAATTCAACCGTGCGCCCATCACAGAGATTAAAGGTCTGCCATTCGATTTAATGGCACTGTACCTAAGTAAGTAAGACAAGAGTTGATAGTTAAGAATTCAACAGAATAGCTTATCATAAAGTTCAATGTTCAACATTCAAAGTTCAAAGTAAATATGAGAATCATAACAGGACAATATAAGGGACGCCATTTCGACATTCCACGTTCGTTTAAGGCGCGTCCGACAACAGATTTTGCAAAGGAGAACATCTTTAATGTGCTGCAGGGATATATTGATTTCGAAGATACCTCTGCCCTCGACCTTTTTGCCGGTACGGGCAGCATTTCGCTCGAACTGGTATCACGAGGCTGCAGCCGGGTAATCAGCGTAGAGGCCGACCGCGATCATGCCAACTTCATACGCCAATGTTTTCAGAAGTTGGGCGAAGACAAGGATATTCTGATTCGTGGTGATGTATTCCGTTTTCTGAAGACCTGCAAGCAGAAGTTTGACTTTATCTTTGCCGATCCTCCATACGCTCTGAAGGAGTTGCCGCAGATTCCAGACCTCGTTCTGAATGGCGACTATCTCAACGAAGGAGGCATCTTCGTCTTTGAGCATGGCAAAGACTATGATTTCTCCGAGCATCCACGATTTCTGGAGCACAGAAGTTACGGAAGCGTAAACTTCTCAATATTCAGATAAAAAGAGGGAGTGAGAGGGAAGTTAAGGGAAGTGAGAGGGAAGTTAAGGGACAAATGCTCTACGTTTTTTATGCCAGAAAACTATTGTCCTTTAACTTCCCTCTAACTTCTCTTAACTTCAAAAATTCCCTTTTACAGCAGCGGTGAGAGTAATCTTACCGTACTCTCGAAAAGGCGCTGCAGGAACGGACGTTTTACGAAATAAGATACATCATCCACCAGGATGCTCTTCGCCTCATCCTGCAGATAGACAGCCTTCACGCGCTGTGCCATCCCCTCATCAAAGAAGAATGCATTCGCTTCGAAATTATTCTCAAAACTTCGGAAGTCGATATTCGTACTGCCTATCGTACAGAGGTTATCATCACTTACGAGCAATTTACTATGATTAAAGCCTGCCGTATAGAGATAAACCTTTACGCCAGCCTCTATCGCCTCCATCACATACGAACGTGATGCCCATTCAACCAGTTTGGCATCAGCATGACGGGGCAACATCAGACGGATATCCACACCCGCCAAAGCTGCTGTTCGCATGGCAAACAATACAGGTTCGGTCGGCAGGAAATAAGGCGTTTCCATATACACATACTTCCGGGCCTGAAGCAGGATGCGGACATAACCCTGCATAATGTCAGGCCAAGGACTGATAGGACTGCTCGTAACAATCTGTACGAGACAATTGTTGCGGATATGCGCACTGACCGGCGGATAATACTGGCGATTGGTAACCAACGTACGGTCTACGAAATACCAGTCTACCAGAAAGGCTCTCTGAATGGCGTAAACGCCACCGCCCTCAATACGGAGATGCGTATCGCGCCAAGCCTGTTTCTTGTCACCCTTCACATAGCGCAGAGCTATATTCATGCCGCCGATAAAGCCCACCTTACCATCTATGACACAGAGTTTGCGGTGGTTACGATAGTTTACCTTACTCGTAAAAGCCGGAAAGCGGACTGGCATGAACGAATGTACATCTATGCCTGCATCGCGCATACGTTCGAAGAATTCATCCTTCACCTTCCAGCAGCCTACATCATCATAAATCAGTCGCACCTCTACTCCCTGCTCCGCCTTATCGATCAAGGCATCAGCTATCAGATACCCCAAAGCATCGGCTTCGAAGATATAGGTATCGAGATGAATATGATGCTTTGCCTGTCCTATATTATATAATAAGGTAAGGAAGAAATCATAGCCATCGGTATAAATATCCACCTGATTATCTTTAAAAGGCAACGCCCAACTCTGGTTGGCAAAGAGATTCATCAGCGGTTTATTGCTGTCTGGCAGGTGAAGATTCTCCTGCTCTACGAACTCGAGCATGGAGCGCTTGGTGAGCTGGTCCATGCTGCGGTCGCTGATAAGACGTTCCTTGCGGGTATTCTGTCCGAAGAAGAAATAGAAGATGATACCCACAAAGGGGATGAAGAAGAAGACCAATATCCATGCCATCGTCTTGGCGGGCTGACGGTTGTCCATCAAGACGGTAATGATAGCCGGAACGGTTATCACGACATAAAGCAACAGATATATCCAGTGAAAATAAATCATATAGCGTTTCTCCTTTTTAATCTCTAATACTTCTTTACAGAGTTTCTCCCCACAGGACAGGAGTTCCGGTTAATTGAAGATATTGTTTGCCTGACTCGCCAGAAGCGTGTTCATCTGCTTGAGTTTCATAAACTCCTGCAGCAGTTCACGATTGGTCGGATTCTTGGCAAACTCCTGCTGAACCTCAATAATACGCTGAGCAATATAATGAGTGCGGAAGCTCAAGATGTCTTTAAAGACAAACTGACGGAGTTTATCGGCGCTCATCTTCATCTGCAGACTAGCCGTAGATACCTCCTGGGCACCTGTAGGCAAACCTGCCAACCTGCTGATTTCCGGATTCGGATGATTGGCAAAATAAGTTTCTGCCACAAAATCATCTTCTTTTTCAAGATGCTCCACTGCCTCCTGCATAATCTGATTATATAAATCATTATGAAACTTAAAGCCATCTCCGCCCAAATCAAGACTGATATACTGGGCAACAGCTACCTCCACATCATTGCCGTCTACATCCTGTACCGTGATGGGCTGGTCGCCATGATGAATAATCAGCTGTACCAGAAGTCCTTCTACCTCCAGAAGTTTATCCAGTGGGGTTACCGCTCTCATTGCTGATTGCGCCTGCTGCGCTGACGCTACAGGCGAATCTTTCAATCCCGCTGCACGTCGCTCTGCCTTTACCTGCTCACTCATACCGTTGCGCACAAAATTGTTCAAGGCATTCACGATAATTGCCTCGTTCACGCCCAAACGATGAGAACAGTCGGTGATATAAGAAGCGCGCGTTATCTGATTCTTGATTTTCGAGATACTCTCTACAATCGAGTTGATAGCCTGGCTTCGCTTTACAGGGTCTGTTACGCCGCGTAGCAGAATATCGGTCTTAAACTGTATGAAGTCGGTCTGATTCTCCTGAATATATCTTCTGAATTCCTCTGCCGAATGACTGCGGGCGAAACTGTCAGGGTCATTACCATCAGGGAGGAAGAGAACCTTTACGTTCATCTCTTCTTCAAGCAGCATATCGGTACCTCGCAGCGCAGCATGAATACCCGCATTATCGCCGTCATAGAGAAGAACGATGTTACTGGTAAAGCGGTGCAGCAATCTAATCTGATGCACGCTCAGCGCCGTACCCGAGTTGGCCACTACATTTTCGATGCCACACTGATGCATCGAGATAACATCGGTGTATCCTTCCACCATAAAGACACAATCCTCCTTGGCTATCGCCTTCTTGGCCTGATAGAGTCCATAGAGTTCGCGCTCCTTATGATAGATAACGCTATCAGGCGAGTTGACATATTTCTGGCTGATGCCCTTGGTTCTGCTGTCGAGCACTCGTCCGCCAAAAGCCACCACCTTGCCGCTCACGCTGAACCAGGGGAAGATGGCTCTGCCCGAGAAACGGTCAAGAATTTTATCCTCACCCGACTTATTGCCGGCTTCGTCCTTATCCACCTTGAAGCAGAGTCCCGTATCAACCAGATATTTCGGATTATAGCCAGCCGCCTTAGCCGCTTCAGCAAGAGCAGTACGCTTAGGGAGCGCAAAACCCAACTGGAATTTTCTGATGATATCATCCCTGAAACCTCTTCCTCGGAAATAAGCCATACCGATAGCAATACCATCCACATCATGCAGGAGAATATCCTGAAAATATTTCGCCGCCCAATCGTTGACGATAAACATGGATTCTCTTTCGCTCTCGCGCTGTTTTTCTTCGTTGGTCAGTTCCCGCTCCTGAATTTCTATTTTATATTTCTTGGCGAGCCAGCGAAGAGCATCGGGATAGGTCATCTGTTCCAGTTCCATCAGAAAGTTGATTGCATTGCCTCCCTTTCCACAGGTAAAGCAATGACAGATACCTCTTGTTGGAGATACAGAGAAAGATGGATTGGAATCGTTATGAAAAGGACACAAGCCGACATAATTGATGCCACGCTTCTTGAGCGTAACAAATTCAGATACCACCTCTTCTATCTTGGTGGCATCCATAATTTTTGCTATCGTCGGTCTGTCTATCATTATATATATTCTTTTTTCTGTTTTTACTATGCAAAATTACTATTTTTCTTTGAAAACACAAAGAGAAACGGACAGAAAAGTAAAAATGAAACATATTAAAAACTAAAGTTTACATAAAAAAAGGTACATTCGGATAGTTTTGGCTATCTTTGCAACCGGCAAAAACACATTGCTGACAATCGGAAAATAACAACAAAATAAATAAACATGAAACTAAACAACATCAAGCGAACATTCCTGGCAAGCGCAGCCCTGCTCTCAACTATCAGCATGAGCGCAGCCGACAGATTTGTGAATTTCAAGCAAGGAGACTTGCTGCTGAATGCCAATAACCGGGTAAAAATCTACATGGACACCAACGACTGCAAAGGAGTGAGCTATGCTGCTCATGCCCTGCTGAAAGATATCAAAAGTGTGAGTGGAGCCACAGCCACCCTCACTTCGGATGCCGGTTTTCTGAAAAAAGCCGACACAGCCCGACCAGCTATCCTCGTAGGCACCATCGGCCATTCTGCAGCCATCGACCAACTGGTGAAACAGAAGCGCATCAACGGAAATCTGCTGAAGGGCAAACGTGAAAAGTTTATCATCACGCTCATAGATGGTCAGCTCGTCATCGCAGGCAGCGACCGACGAGGCACCATCTACGGCATCTACGAACTCTCGCAGCAGATGGGCGTATCGCCTTGGTATGACTGGGCAGACGTGCCTGTAGAGCATCACGATTCCATTTTCGTAAACAAAGGAATCTACACAGATGGCGAACCAGCCGTACGTTATCGCGGCATCTTCCTCAACGACGAGGCACCTTGCCTAACGTCATGGGTAAAGAACACCTACGGCACCGGATATGGCGACCACCGTTTCTATCAGCGCGTTTTCGAACTGGTATTGCGACTGAGAGGTAACATGATGTGGCCTGCCATGTGGGGCTGGGCTTTCTATGCCGATGACCCGGAAAACGAGAAGACGGCAGATGAGATGGGCGTAGTGATGAGCACCTCCCATCATGAGCCGATGGCACGCAACCATCAGGAATACGCCCGCAACCGAAAAGGATGGGGACCTTGGAACTACCAGAAAAACAAGGCTAACCTGCAGAAGTTCTTCCGTGAGGGAATAGAGCGCATGAAGGGAACTGAACAGATTGTAACCATCGGAATGCGTGGCGACGGCGATGAGGCGATGAGCGCAGAGGCTGATACAAAGCTGATGACCAACATCATCAACGACCAGCGTAAGATTATCGCTGACGTAACTGGCAGAAAGGCTAGCGAAACCCCACAGGTTTGGGCACTATATAAAGAGGTATTGGATTACTACGACAAGGGAATGAAGGTGCCCGACGATGTAACCCTCCTGCTCTGCGATGACAACTGGGGTAACGTGCGCCGTGTGCCGAATGCCAAGGAACGCAAGCACAAAGGCGGTTGGGGCTTATACTATCACGTAGATTACGTAGGTGCTCCAAGAAACTCAAAGATGCTCAATGTAACTCCTGTGCAGAATCCTTGGGAGCAGTTGACACTTGCTTACGAGAATGGCATCGACCGTCTCTGGATTCTCAATGTTGGCGACCTCAAGCCGATGGAATATCCTATCAGCCAGTTTATGGACATGGCTTGGAATCCTCGCAAATACGATGTGAACAACATTACCCTTCATACCCGCAACTGGTGCGCCCAGCAATTTGGCGAATCACAGGCAGATGAGGCGGCACGCATTCTGAACCTTATCTGCAAGTACAACGGCCGCTGCACCCCAGAGATGCTCGACAAGAACACCTACAGTCTGGAAAACGGTGAATGGCAGGAGGTGGTAAACCAGCATCTCCAACTCGAAGCCGATGCGCTGCGCCAGTACAACAGTCTGCCGGCATCCTATCACGATGCCTATCGCCAGATCATCCTCTTCCCTATCGAGCTGATGAGCAATCTGCACCAGATGTACTTTGCCCAGGCACAGAACCATGCCCTCTACAATCAGGGCAATCCAAAGGCGAATGTATGGGCTGATGAATGCGAGCGCCTCTTCAAGCGCGATTCACTCATCTGCGACTATTACAACCATAAGATGGCTGGCGGCAAGTGGAATGGAATGATGACCCAGAAGCATATCGGCTATAAGAGTTGGAATGATGATTTCGAGAAGGATACCTGTCCGGAGCTCTTCCGGGTAACCTCCAAGGATGGAGTGATTATCAGCGAAAACAACGGCGTGGTAGAAATCGAAGCTCCTTACTATAGCAGCAAGACGGATGCTGCCGAGGCAAAATGGACAGAGATTCCATTCATGGGCAAAAGCGTATCGGCAATGACTCTGATGCCGTATACCAAGAGTGCAAAGGGAGCCAGCATCACTTACAAGTTTAAGATGCAAGTTAGCAAAACTTCGGATGGCAAGGCATTTAATGGCAAGCAGAAGGTTCGCATTCATGTGATTACCAAATCAACCTTGGATTATCTCAACAAGGGCGGCTTAACCTATGGTGTAAGTTTAGATGGTGCTTCTCCTGTAGAGATTAACTTCAACAAAGATTTGAACGAGAAGCCGGAGAACATCTACAATATCTATTATCCAACGATAGCCACTCGCATCGTGGACAAGGTGATAGAGCTAGAGCTGCCAGCCTCATCCGATGGCATCCACACCCTCACCCTCACTCCTAACGACCCAGCCATCGTCTTCGAGAAAATCGTGATTGATGGAAGAGAAGGGAAAAAGAGAGTCAAGGTGATTTAAAGGTAGCATATAATAAAAGGTATAGGCACGCACCCACGAAAGGATGCGTGCCTATTTTTTTACGCAAACTATCACAATCTTCTTATGTTCCATACTTCGTAGCATTCATTTTTACATAAACAATCACAATAGTAACAAATAAATGAAAAAAAAGAGTATTTTTTAAATCTTTTTTGAGAAATATACGTTTATATGAGTAAAGTTAGAAACATAGAAACAAGAAACGAATGAATATAGGCAACCCGAAACTCATAAAACAACTGGAGAGTCTTGTCGACAATCGGCAAGACTGGCTATTTCGTTTTGCCTATATTCGAATCGGGCAACGTGAGGATGCAGAAGATATTGTGCAAGAGGTGCTACTTGCAGCTTTCAAGAAACTGAAAGAAGGGCAACAAGTGGAAGAATTGGACCGCTATATCATTCGCTCTGTTAGCAACGCATGCCGAGACTACCTGCGCAAAAAACGTCCGCAAATCATTGCTATCAATGAAGCGGCAAGCATACCTAACAGCAATGGTGACAAACAGATACACGAGGAATTTCTCAGAATATCAAAACTGCTGGAAGATATTCCACAGGAGCAAGCGGAAATCGTAAGAATGAAATGTTACGACAACTTGACGTTCCGAGAGATAGCCGAACTGGAGGAGATACCAGAAGCTACCGTGAAATCTCGCTATCGCTATGCCATCCAACATATCCAACAACGACTCAGAAAGGAGAAAAGTATATGAAAGATCAAATGAACATCCATAATGACAAAGGATTTGAGGATATAGAGCAACTGCTCCAACCTCAATGTGATTTCCATGCCTCCTCCCAAACCAAGCAACAAGTAATAGAGAAGGCAAGGAAGAGCTTGGTCAGCCATCGCACCTTGCGTATCTTTCCATGGATTTGCGCAGCATGCGTGGCTGGCATCATCGCTATCATCCTGCAACCACCCAAGGATACCACTTCTGCGTCGGGCAATGCGACAATGGCTGTGAGAAAGGCTACACAGCCGATGCAAAAAGCTATGACGCAAGAAAAGAGTTTGACGGCAGAAAAGGAAAATACAGCAGAAAAAGACATCACAGAAGAGAGCAGAACATACGAGAAGAAAAAGACTTTCGCCAAGCTAAATGTTCCCAAAAGGGAGGCTAAGCCTAAAGCTGAGTTTGGAGATGACATGCCAGACACCGAAGAAAAAGGTCCGGTACTCTTCCCTATGTCAACCTTGCCCAAAGAGCATCTTTTCAAAATGCAGACAGCAGAGGTTCAAGCCACTACATGCAATGCCGTGCAAAGTGAGGATGACCGCCAACAAATACGGCGAATCACCGTTAAACTCTAAAGAAAGTATATATAATTAAGG
>JAJXBQ010000302.1:0-2939 GCA_021640525.1 Segatella copri | reverse complement strand
TGGCAACGCATATGCCAGGGCGTTACGCATCTTTTTTTTTCTTAATCCTCTGTTCCTTCTGCGAGTTTCTTCAAGGCATCGCCGCCTTTAGCATTGGCGAGCAAGCCATTCTTCTCAGCATTAGCAGCGCGCTCTGCATCTGCAGCAGCCTTAGCTTCAGCCTCTCGCTTCTCACGGTCCATCTTCTGCTGGCTCTTCTTTGCAGTACCAGCCTTCTTAGGACTCATGTAGAGGAACATCTTCTTACCTTCAAGCTTTGGCATCTGCTCCACCTTTCCGTACTCTTCCAAATCATTGGCGAAACGGAGAAGAAGAACCTCACCCTGCTCCTTGAAGAGAATAGAGCGACCACGGAAGAAAACGTATGCACGAACCTTGTTGCCCTCGTTGAGGAACTCCATAGCGTGCTTGAGCTTGAACTGATAGTCGTGCTCATCGGTCTGAGGTCCGAAACGGATTTCCTTGGTCTCCACCTTTACCTGCTTCTGCTTCATTTCCTTTGCATGCTTCTTCTGCTGGTAAAGGAATTTAGAATAGTCAACTATACGGCAAACTGGTGGTTGCGCATTAGGAGATATCTCGACTAAGTCAAGCTCTTGCTGACGAGCCAACTCCAACGCCTTACGTGCTGGCATCACTTCTGCTCCACCATCACTCACTACTCTCACGTCGCGTGCACGAATCTGTTCGTTTACGCGGTACTGATTTTTCATTTTGTCATTTTTCATTAACTATTCGATATATTCTTTTTTGTCTTTTTGATTAAACGGCTGCAAAGTTACGATTATTTTGTGAAACCACCAAATTTTCAGTGGGTTATTTTAAAAAAATCCGCAGATTTCCAAAGAAACCTGCGGATTTATATCTCATTTTTACTCTTCAGCGGCCTTCAATTGCTCTGCAACCTCGGCATTGATGCGCTGAGCGAACTCTTCCATGCTCATGGTAGCCTGTTCGCCACCACCCTGCTTACGCATAGAAACGAGGCCCTCGGCACTTTCCTTCTCACCAACGATAACCATGTAAGGAACACGCTTCAACTCGTTGTCGCGAATCTTGCGGCCAATCTTCTCGTTACGGTCATCAACGAGAGCACGTACACCCTGCTTGTCAAGATACTGACGTACCTTCTGGGCATAGTCGTTGAACTTCTCAGAGATAGGAAGAATTGCAACCTGGTCTGGAGTCAACCACAATGGGAAGTGACCGGCTGTATGCTCGATGAGAACGGCTGTGAATCGCTCCAGTGAACCGAATGGTGCACGGTGAATCATCACAGGAGTCTTCTTAGAGTTATCCTCGGCAGTATACTCCAACTTGAAACGCTCTGGCAAGTTGTAATCCACCTGGATGGTACCCAACTGCCAACGACGACCGATGGCATCCTTTACCATGAAGTCGAGCTTAGGACCATAGAAGGCAGCCTCGCCAATCTCCTCACGAGTCTCAAGACCCTTCTCCTTGCAAGCCTCGCGGATAGCATTCTCGCTCTCTTCCCAAATCTCATCAGAACCGATATACTTCTCTGTATCCTTAGGATCGCGGAGAGAAATCTGTGCCTCGTAGTTCTCGAAACCGAAGATCTTGAATACCTTCAGGATCACGTCGATTACATTCTCGAACTCAGACTTCACCTGATCTGAACGAACGAAGATGTGAGCATCATCCTGAGTAAATGTACGAACACGAGTCAAACCATGGAGCTCACCGCTCTTCTCATAGCGGAATACAGTACCGAACTCTGCGATACGCAAAGGAAGATCCTTGTAAGAACGAGGCTTGCGAGCGTAGACCTCGCAGTGGTGAGGACAGTTCATTGGCTTGAGCATATACTCCTCATCCTCCTCAGGAGTCTGGATAGGCTGGAATGCATCCTTGCCATAGTGAGCATAGTGACCAGATGTAACATAGAGGCTCTTGCCGCCGATACCTGGACAGATAACCTCCTGATAGTTGTAAGGCTTCAGGAGAGAACGGAGCAACTCCTGCAGACACAGACGGAGCTGTGTACCCTTTGGCAACCAGATAGGAAGACCCTTTCCTACACGCTCTGAGAACATGAAGAGTTCCATCTCCTTACCAATCTTACGGTGGTCACGCTTCTTAGCCTCTTCGAGAATTACCAAGTACTCATCGAGCATCTTCTTCTTAGGGAAGCTGATACCGTAGATACGGGTCATCTGCTCGCGCTTGGCATCACCGCGCCAGAAAGCACCTGCCACACTTGTAATCTTCACTGCCTTGATAAGGCCAGTGTTCATCAAGTGAGGACCACGGCAAAGATCGGTGAAATTGCCCTGGGTATATGTGGTGATGGTACCATCCTCCAAGTCCTGCTCAATATGCTCGCACTTGTAAGTCTGACCGTCAGCCTTGAACTCAGCGAGAGCATCAGCCTTAGCCACCTCCTTGCGAACCACAGGTTCGTTCTTCTTGGCAAGTTCCATCATCTTAGCCTCAATCTTGGCGAAATCATTCTCTGAGATCACCTGACCCTCGGCTGGCATCACGTCGTAGAAGAAACCACTCTCTACGGCTGGACCGAAACCGAACTGGATGCCTGGGTAAAGCTCCTGAAGAGCCTCAGCCAACAAGTGGGCAGATGTATGCCAGAATGTGTGCTTACCCTGCTCATCCTCAAACTTGTAGAGTTCTACATTTGCATCCTCATTGATAGGACGGTTCAACTCTACTGTCTCACCATTAACACCGCAAGATACAACGTTGCGAGCGAGAGCCGGTGAGATGCTCTCGGCGATTTGTAAGCCAGTTACGCCCTGTTCATACTCACGAACAGATCCGTCTGGGAATGTGATTTTTACCATAACAACTTAGTATTTTTATTAAATCGTCTGCAAAAGTACGATTTCTTTTTGTAACAAGCGAATAAAAATGCATTTATTTTACTAAACTTTGCTAATACCTCCTTATATTAAGGG
>JAJXBQ010000301.1:0-2954 GCA_021640525.1 Segatella copri | reverse complement strand
GCACTTTATTTACTAAAAATCAATTACTTATTATAAATCATTGAATTTTTCTCAAGGCATTTTACGCATACTCTTTTATGGAGTGAATACCTTCGTTTCTCTATTTTTATTCAGCCTTCAAATCAAGTTTGATTTCCAATTCATCCAACTGCTTAGGGTCAAGTTCAGAAGGAGCATCGAGCATAACATCTCGACCTGAGTTGTTCTTTGGGAAGGCAATACAATCGCGAATACTGTCGAGACCAGCCATAATGCTGACGAAACGGTCCAAACCGAAAGCAAGACCTGCGTGAGGTGGTGCACCATACTTGAAAGCATTCATCAAGAAACCGAACTGGGCCTCAGCACGTTCTGGAGTAAAGCCGAGAACCTCGAACATCTTCTCCTGCAACTGAGTATCATGGATACGGAGAGAACCTCCACCTACTTCGATACCATTGCAAACAAAGTCGTATGCCTTGGCACGAACCTGTTCAGGATGCTCATCGAGCAATGGTATATCATCAGGATTTGGCATAGTGAATGGATGGTGCGTAGCCATCAGGCGCTGTTCCTCATCGCTCCACTCAAAGAGAGGGAAGTCAATAATCCAAAGACACTTGAATACATTCTTATCACGAAGCCCCAAACGGTCACCCATTTCCAAACGCAAAGAGCAAAGCTGAATGCGTGTCTTGTTAGCATTATCACCGCTCAAAATCAAAACGAGGTCACCATCCTTGGCTCCCATTACGGTCTTGATTTCAGCAAGTTCCTCTGGAGAGTAGAACTTATCTATGCTACTCTTCACGGTACCATCTGCATTGTACTTAATATAAACCAAGCCCTTGGCTCCAACCTGAGGACGCTTAACAAAATCGGTCAATTCGTTCAACTGCTTACGGCTATAATCAGCACAACCTGGAACACAGATACCGCCAATATACTTAGCCTCATCGAATACAGAGAAATTACCCTTACCTGTGAAAGCATCTTTCAACTCAACAAATTCCATACCGAAGCGCAAGTCTGGCTTATCGCTACCGAAACGGCGCATAGCATCGTGCCAGGTCATCTGTTCCAATTTAGGAAGTTCTACACCACGAATCTCCTTAAACAAATGGCGAGCCATTTCCTCGAAAAGGTTGATGACATCATCCTGATCAACAAAACTCATTTCACAGTCAACCTGTGTAAACTCTGGCTGACGGTCAGCACGAAGATCCTCATCACGGAAGCACTTGGCAATCTGGAAATAACGGTCGAAGCCAGCAACCATCAAGAGCTGCTTTAAAGTCTGAGGACTCTGTGGAAGAGCGTAGAACTGACCTGGATTCATACGGGAAGGAACAACAAAGTCGCGGGCTCCCTCTGGTGTACTACCAATAAGAACAGGAGTTTCAACCTCCATGAAGTTCTGTGCATCGAGGAAGTTACGAATCAAGATGCACATACGATGACGCAACTCCAGATTTTTGCGCACTGCAGGACGACGCAAATCAAGATAACGATACTTCATACGGATATCATCACCACCATCTGTATTATCTTCGATAGTGAAAGGAGGGGTCTGACTCTGAGAGAGGACATTGAGTTCCTTCACCAGGATTTCGATGTCACCAGTATCCATTTTAGGATTCTTGCTCTGTCGTTCACTTACTACACCCTTTATTTGAATGCAGAATTCACGACCTAGCTTGTTAGCTGCATCACACAAGTCTTTGTTATCAGCCTCGTTGAAGACCAACTGTGTGATACCATAACGGTCGCGCAAATCGACGAATGTCATACCACCCATCTTTCTTGAGCGCTGTACCCAACCGGCAAGTGTCACTTCCTTGCCGGCATCAGAGAGACGTAACTCTCCACACGTATTACTTCTGTACATACCTTATTATATTATATTATTATTTTCCAAAGTGCAAAAGTACAACAAATAACGGAAAGGACAAAATAAAATCGCGAAAATATTATTAAAAATATCTTCGCGACCCTATTAATGTGACCAAAAGTCACATAAATACATATTAAATGGTTTTATCTCTACTTTTTTAGAGATTTATTTCTTCATCCGTCTGAATGCCTGCCGATGGAACCGTTCCTCTGCCTTGATGACACTGAACACCTTATTAGGTGGCAAGATGGTCATAAATCTAGAATGATACTCTTGCTGTAACTGTTTCAGCTGAATATCCAACTCATCCTGTCTTCTGATAGCTTCGGCACATGCCTCATTATCATTCGGATTCACATGACGGAATCGGCGCATTTCATCGAATATCATACGCATTTTCTTACCCATCTGTCTATATACCGGGAAGAATTTAGCAGCTTCTCTCGGCGTAAGACAGGCATTAGTCGTAATAAACTGTTCTAGTTCAGCCTGAAACCTTTTAGGATCAAATCCATCATGATGTTTTCTACCCTGAGGCTGTGAAACCAGGCTAATCATCAGCATAGCTAAAAGCGCAAGAAACCTATGTTGCATTATCTTTCTCATACCTTATCTTTTTTTAAATCTTTATCTGTAGACAAAAAGAAATACCAACCATTAATTTTCTGCAATCAGCGATGCATAGATAGTTTCATTATCCATCATCGTATAATCGGCCATCTCATTAAAAGTAGCATCCTCATTATTATTCACAGCAGCTTTCTGAACCATATGGTCCACATGTGCCATAGCAGGCTTACTGCTTCCCGTATATTTCAGCGCCAATACCGAACCACCTCCCATCACAGCCAAAACAGCAACAGCCGCCGCAATCTTTCGAATCGGCATACGCTGCCATAAGCTAGGCTGCATGTGAATGATGCGGGGTTCCTGCTCCGGCAAATTTGCCATCACCCTATCCGTCAGCTGGTCGAAATAACCAGCCGGCACCTGGAAATGGTTTTTCTTACCAAAACGGCTATTCAATATATTGTCTTCTTTTAACATATTCCTCATTCCTTTCTTTTATACTTTATTAAAT
>JAJXBQ010000059.1:0-16312 GCA_021640525.1 Segatella copri | reverse complement strand
ACATAAATCTAACAAACATTCATTAAAATGAAAAAAGCTTATTTATTATTGTTGGCTGGAATGTTGTCTACGGCAGTATTTGCCGGCAGCAAACAGACGGTTAAGATTGATGGTCAGGTCATAGACAAGACTGTCACAGAGATTACCTTCGATGGTGACAATGTCGTTCTTCAGTATTCAGATAATACATCTGATCAGGCAGATATGTCGCTCGTAACCCTTTCTTTCACTTATCAAACTACCGGCATCAGTCAGGTAGAAGGCATTAAGCAGGCATTGCAAGGTAAGGTTTATAACCTTCAGGGCCAGTGTGTAGGTTCTTCCCTCCAGGGCTTGTCTAAGGGTGTTTATATTATTAATGGTAAGAAAGTAATCATCAAATAAAATAAGGAGGATTGAACAATGAAGAAAATGGTATTTACTTTGGCACTCCTCCTGATGAGCTTGAGTGCAGCTGTGGCTCAGACAGGGACATTTAAGATTACCCATGCCGTGGCTCGTAACAGCAAGGTGAACCAGATGTATGTTACCACCAAGTCGGGTGATGTGAAGTATTATAATACTGCAGATTTGACAAGTGTGAAGTTCGAAGGTGATAAGGCAATCATCGCACCTAAATCAGGCTCAGAGAATGATGAGTATGATGCTTCTGTTCAGAAAATCAGTTTCGCAAAGAAAGTAGAGCAGGGCGAAAGTGGTGATATTGAAAATCCTGCAGGTGTGATTCAGATTACTGAGGCAAAGGGCTGGCAGGAGTCTGCCTACTTGAAGTGGGCTCCATTCGAGGGCGCTTCTTCTTATAATGTATATGTAGATGACAAGAAGATTGATGCTCAGTTGATTCGTCAGTATGCTTCTTACTATCGTGCCGATGTTCTCGGTTTGAAGGCTGGTACTTATTCTGTAAAGGTTGTTCCTGTAAATGCTGAAGGTACAGAGATTACTGGTGCCAATACTGCTTCTAACTTGGTAGTAAAGAGCTACAACCGTGAGGGCTTTGCTCATTTCAAGTATGATGGTGTAGGTGCTTATAATAATGATGGTACTTTGAAGGCTGGTGCTAAGGTTCTGTATATTACAGCCAAGACAGCTAAGACCGTTTCTACAACAGTTAATACTGGTAAGCAAGAGACGGTTACAGGTCTTCAGTCTATTATTGATGCATATTCAAAAGGGAAGGATAAAACCCCAATCGCCTTCCGTATCATCGGTAAGGTAAATCTTTCTGATTTGGATCACATTTCAAGTTCTGCAGAAGGTTTGCAGGTTAAGAGAGCTATGATGAATATGACATTCGAAGGTGTCGGTGATGATGCTACCGTATATGGCTTCGGCTTCTTGCTTAGAGAGGCTGAGAGTGTAGAGTTCCGTAACTTTGCTATCATGCGTTGCCTGGATGATGCTATGTCTCTTGATACAAAAAATTTTCATGTATGGATTCACAACATGGATCTCTTCTATGGTAAAAAGGGTAGTGCTGCCGACCAGGCTAAGGGTGACGGTACTGTAGATATCAAGGGCGATTCTAAGTATGTTACTGTAGCTTACAACCGTTTCTGGGATAATGGTAAGGCTTCTATGTGTGGTATGAAGAGTGAAACTGGTGAAAACTGGATTACTTATCATCACAACTGGTTCGACCATTCAGACTCTCGTATGGCTCGCGTTCGTACCATGAGTGTTCACATGTACAACAACTACTATCAGCATTGTGATGTTTATGGTATTGGTGCAACCAGTGGTTCAAGTATATTCATGGAGTCAAACTACTTTGATGCTGTTAAGCGTCCTATCATGAGCTCTTTGCAGGGTACTGATGCCAAGGGTGATGGTACTTTCTCTGGTGAGAAAGGTGGCTTGATTAAGGCATACGGCAATGTATTTGCCAACAAGCCTAATAACTTCAGCTATATCCCATACGCAGAAAACAATACAAGCTTCGATGCCTACGAGGTTTCTGATCCAAGTGAGCAGGTTCCTGCAAGCGTAAAGACTTTGGTAGGTGGTACTTCTTACAACAACTTCGATACCAACTCAAGCCTCATGTATGCATACGCTGCAGATAAGGCAGAAGATGTTCCTTCTATCGTAGAAGGCTTCTATGGTGCAGGTCGTTTGAATCATGGTGACATTGATTTCGCTATTCCTGATGAAACAGTCGTAACAAATGGTCACCAGCAGCCATGGCCTACTTTGGCAAGCATTCTTGATGCTTATACTTCTGGTGTTGTCAAGGTGTTCGGTGAGAGCAATGCTGCTGGCGAAGGTGGTTCTGCTGAAGGTGGTAGCACAGGCGGCTCTACTGGTAGTTCAGAAGGTGGTAGCACAGTAACTCCTATTGAGGGTACTGTTTTGGTAACATTCACAGATTCTAAGCCTTCAAGTAGCATAGTAACAGTTTCAGGTAACTATGCTACAAATAAGGGAACTGCTACTATTGACGGCACTTCATATTCTACTTGTGTAAAGATGGAGTCTGCAACTAATATCTCAGTAACTGTTGATAAGAAAGTCACAATGACCCTTTATTTCAGTTCTGCAGATAGCAAGACGAACGCCAAAATTGATGGAAAGAAGCCTGCTGAAGTAAATGCAGTTATTGATTCAACAGCTAAGACAATGACTGTAACATTGGATGCAGGTTCTCATACTATTACAAAGCAGGATACATGCAACCTCTTCGGTATTAAACTTGTACCTATAACAGAGTAAAGGTATAGAACTGATTTAAAGATTCCTGCCTCTTTAATGACAAAACGGACAAAAGCTAGATAAAGATTTGCTTTTGTCCGTTTTTTCTTTATTTTTGTCTGAAATCTGTCTGCTGTTTTTTTCTCTTTTCCCTACTTTTGCAACCGAAAACAATTTTAAACGCAAACGCATTTAAACGTAAAACGCAACCTAAAAGTAAAACAATGAAAGCAATCCAGAATTTAGCAAAGAGAAGTTTGCTTCTCGTGGCATTGTTGGTCATCGGATGTCTGCAACTCATGGCGCAGACAAGAACCATCAAAGGTGAGGTGACTGATGCGCAGAATGGTGAGGCTCTGATTGGCGCCACTGTTATGGTGGAAGGCGAAAAGGGCGGTACGGTTACTGATTTTGACGGTAACTTCAGTCTTCAGGTATCTTCTTCAGCCAAGAAGATCAAGGTATCTTATATCGGTTATATTGATAAGGTACTTTCTATCTCAGACAATATGAAGGTGAAACTCGAATCCGACAGCAAGGCGCTGGCTGATGTCGTGGTCATCGGATATGGTACGGCAAGAAAGAGTGACCTGACTGGTTCCGTAGCTACCGTGAAATCGAAGGACTTTAATAAAGGTCTCGTTTCTTCTCCAGAACAGTTGATCAACGGTAAGGTTTCGGGTGTACAGATTATGTCCAACAGTGGTTCTGCCTCTGCCGGTAGTACCATCCGTGTACGTGGTGGTGCATCTCTTAATGCCAGCAACGACCCTCTTATCGTGCTCGATGGTGTGCCATTGGAGCAGGGTGGTATCTCGGGTAACAGCAGCAACTTCCTCAGCATGATCAACCCTTCTGATATCGAGAGCATGACTGTATTGAAGGATGCTTCTTCTACAGCCATCTATGGTTCCCGTGCATCTAACGGTGTCATCATCATTACCACCAAGAAGGGACAGCAGGGTGCTGTAAAGGTGAACTTCAATACCACCAACAGTATGCAGACTCGTGCGCAGATGGCAGATATGCTGAGTCGTGATGAATTTGTGAATGTCATCAACCAGTTTGGTACAGATAACCAAAAGTCATTGCTCGGTAATGCCAATACCGATTGGAACGATGAGGTTTACCGCACAGCCTTCGGTACAGATAATAACCTCAGCGTGAGCGGCAGCATCGACAAGTGGTTGCCATTCCGCGTGTCTGTAGGCTATTACAACCAGAGCGGTCTGGTTCGCAAGGACAATGTAGAGCGCTGGACCGGTAACGTGGTATTGACTCCTAGCTTCTTCCAGGATCACCTGAAGTTGACCATCAATGCCAAGGGAACCCTCAATAACAACTCATTCAATAATGGTGGTGCCGTATGGGCAGCTGCCACATTCAACCCAACCATCCCGGTTTATTCCGGTAACGACAAGTATGGTGGCTATAATGAGGCACTCGATGCTGATGGCTATCCAGTGAATGCTGGTGTAAGAAACCCTCGCGGTCTGGTTGATCTGTATGATTCAAAGAGTAAGGTGAGCCGCTTCATCGGTTCGATGGATGTAGATTACAAGGTTCATTTCCTGCCAGACCTCAAGCTCCATGCTACCGTGGGTGCTGACTATGCCAAGGGCGATGGAACCATTCATGTCCCTGTCTATGCAGCACAGAGCTACAACAAGGATGAGTCTTTGGGCGGTAGCGATTATAAGTATGGTCCTCAGAAGAACGAGAACCGCTTGCTTACCCTCTATGCCAACTATGCAAAGTATTTCGAAGATATCAAGAGTAATGTAGATTTGACAGCCGGTTACGACTACCAGTACTGGAAGAGTACTACACCTCTTTATTATACCAAAAGTGCGGCAGGCACAACCCTGTCAACCGTAAAGGCATCAGATTACCGTCATGTAATGTTGTCATATTACGGACGTGTCAACTATTCATTCGATGGAAAGTATCTCCTGACGGCTACCGTTCGTCGTGATGCTTCATCCCGATTCTCTAAGGATACCCGTTGGGGTACTTTCCCATCTGTTGCTTTGGGCTGGACTTTGACAGAAGAGCCTTGGTTGAAGAACCAGAAAGTACTTTCTAACTTGAAACTCCGTGCCAGCTATGGTGTTACCGGTCAGCAGGAAGGTATCGGCAACTACAACTATCTGCCGGTTTATACATATAGTGTGACAGGTGCCGAAGCATTCATCAACGGACAGTATATCAATACTTATCGTCCTGAGGCATACGTTTCAGACTTGAAGTGGGAGACTACAACCTCCTGGAACTTCGGTCTTGATTTCGGATTCCTGGATGGCCGTATCGGTGGTGCCATCGATTTCTATACCCGTAAGACCAAGGACCTGTTGGCATCAGTACCAACAGCAGCAGGTACCAACTTCTCAAAGACTATCCTTACCAACGTAGGTAATGTAGACAGCAAGGGTATTGAGGTTTCCCTGAATGCAACTCCTATCCAGACCAAGGACTGGGAGTGGAACCTGAGCTATAACTTTACCTGGCAGAACATGAAGGTGAAGAACCTTTCATTGACAAAGGGTGGAAGCCAGACCAACGTGAAGGTAGGTCCATCTATCGATGCTTACCAGTTCCAGGTACTCTCAGAGGGATATGAGCCATACATGTTCTATGTATATCATCAGCTCTATGACTCTAAGACAGGCAAGCCAATCGAGGGAGCTTATGCCGATTTGAACAACGATGGCGAAATCAATGATGCCGATCTCTACCGCTATCACTCTCCAGCCCCTAAGTACATCATGGGCTTGAGCACATCTTTGAGATACAAGCAGCTGACACTCGGTATGAGTTTCCGTGCCAACATCGACAACTATGTATACAACGGCATGGGTATGAGTACAGGTGCTTTCGAGACAGTAAGCTACAACAACTCACAGCTCAACAACCTCAACACCAGCTTCCTGAAGACAGGTTTCAAGACCCGTCAGTATCTCTCTGATTACTATGTAGAGAATGCTTCGTTCCTGAAACTAGACAACCTGAGTTTGAGCTACAACGTAGGCAAGATCAACAAGTGGGCTTCGCTCACCGTATCTGCAATGGTACAGAATGTATTCACCATCACCGGTTACTCAGGAACAGATCCTGAGGTGCCAAACGGAATGGACAACTCATTCTATCCACGTCCTCGCACTTACTCAGTAAGCCTCGGACTTCAGTTCTAACAAATAAAATCGATAACAATGAAACTAAAGAATATATTATATAGTATGATGATGGGAACAGCGGTGCTGACAGGCACAACCAGCTGTGTTTCCGATCTCGACCAATATCCTCATACAGAGACAACCTCTAAGGATGTTTATACCTCGCTTGCCAATTACGAGGCAGTGCTGGGCAAGATTTACGCTGCCATGGTGACCAGCGGTCAGGGCAAGGGCGGCGATAATAAGGATATGGAATCCGTATTGAACAATGGTAGTGGTTTCGACTACATGCGTATGTTTATCAATATGCAGGAGTGTGGTACCGATGAATTTGCCTCTACCTGGCTGACAGGTGAGCAGACTACGGGTCTTACTTATCTCTCTTGGGATGCCAACGATGCTTGGATCTCAGATATGTATTATCGCATCTACTACAACATCGCCCTCTGCAATGAGTTCCTGCGCAATGCCAACAGTGCCAGTTTCTCAGGTGCTGATGCAGAGAAGCTGAAGGAGTATAAGGCAGAAGTCCGTTTCATGCGCGCTCTGTTCTATTACCATGCCCTCGATTTCTTCCGCTATATTCCGATGGTGACAGAGAATGATCCTGTGGGTAGCTTCATTCCTCCTCGTTATACTCCACAGCAGACATTCGATTATATCGAGAGCGAGTTGAAGGATTGTGTAGGCGATATGCTTCCAGCATCTACTTGTCCTTACGGTCAGGCTTCTCAGGGTGCTGCCTATACCTTGCTTGCCAAGCTTTATCTGAACAGCGAGGTTTATACTGGTGTGGCTAAGTATACTGAGTGCAAGGAGGCTTGCGAGAAGGTGATGGGCATGGGTTACTCCCTGGAATCAGATTACAGCAAGCTCTTCAATGCCGATAACGACAAGCGTACCAACGAGATTATCTTTGCCTTGCCGGTAAGTGCTGAGCATACTGTAAGCTGGGGTTCTTCTACCTATCTGGTCTGTGGACAGTTGAGCATGTCGAATGCCAACCAGAGTGTAGCTGATTTCGGTGTAACCAAAGGTTGGAGCGAGTTCCGTCTCCGTCCTGAGTTTGTAGATAAGTTTACCCAGACCGATATCGACGGCAGTGGGGATAAGCGTTGCAAGTTCTTTACTAATGGTCAGAGCAAAGATATATCCAGCATGACCGATGAAACCGCCGGTTATCTCTCAGAGAAGTGGTGCAATTTGAAGGATGATGGAACCACAGCTTCCAATGCAGACAATGATGGTGTGGATACCGATTTCCCTCTCTTCCGTTTGGCTGATGTCTATCTGATGTATGCCGAGTGCGTGGTTCGTCTGCATAACGACTGGGATAACTGGGCAGGTGGTAGTGATGCTACAGATCCAACCGTGATTGCTTCTCGTAAGCAGGGTGCCATCTATTGGATTAATCAGCTTCGTGAACGTGCAGGTGCTTCTGATGTATGGTCAAGCAATTTTGCTGATGACGATGCCTTCCTCCAGTTCATCCTCGATGAGCGTGCCCGTGAGCTTTATCATGAAGGTTATCGCCGTACCGACCTGATTCGCTATGGTCAGTTCACAACCAATAAGTACATTTGGCAGTGGAAGGGTGGTGTCCACGACGGACAGGCAGTGGATAGCAAGTACAACATCTATCCAATCCCTAACACCGAGCTTACCGCAAATCCAAATCTTCATAACGACAATTATTAATGATAATGTTAAGTGTTAAGTGTTAAATTATAAAGCTTACAACAACATGAAAAAGATATTTAGAAACCTGATGATGCTTCTCTGCGCACTCACCGCCCTGGTGAGTTGCGACGAGAGTGGCGACAAGATATATCTGGATGGCTTCAAGACATCCGATCTGATGGCATCGGCATCCGATGTGAAGCTGTCTGTAGATAACAGTAAGGACGTTGTCCTCTCGTTGGCTTGGCAGAATCCTACCTTGCTTTCGAGCGATGAAACCAAGCCTGCGGGCAGTGGAGTGCTGAAAACTTATCTGCAGGTATCAGCCTCAGAGAACTTTACTTCAGAAAAGGAATACTCCGTAACCGACCTTTCCAAGGCTTTCACCGGTGCTGACCTCAATGCTGCAGCCAAGGATCTCGGCTTGTCTCCTGGTGTGAGCTCACCTCTTTATTTCCGTATCAAGAGTCTGATGGGTAGTAATCTTGATGCCGCTTACAGCAATGTCTGCCAGGTAAAGGTTACTCCATACCTCATTGATATGAGCTACATCAATATCCTGAATGAGAAAAAGGATCAAGTTCTGACCAAACTCTATTCTCCTAATTCTGATGGAGTTTATTCTGGCTATATGAATGCCTCTTCTTGGTTCCATATCTGGGGTAAGGAAAATGATGGTACCATTTGGGGTAATGTAGGACAGGATGGTCATGTGTACGAAATGGATAATACTGAGTCTGCATGGAACATCTGGTTCCCAGGTCAGACAGGTATTTATTATACAGTTCTTGATACAAAAGCTAAGGAACTTAAGCCAACTTACATCAAGTCGATGCAGTTGAATGGTGAAGATATGACCTATGATGCGCCTAACTATGCTTGGACCAAGGTGATTACAACCGCAGCCGATAATACTCCAATTAGCATCGTAGCAACAGGTGCAGAGTACAGCAAGGATACAGGTACAGAAGATGCTGCAGCTGTGGTGAAGACCATGAACTATACTTTGGCTGATGGCAAAATGACAGATGCCGCAACAGCTGGAAGTGTAAATATTGCCAAGGCTGGTACTTATACCGTAACCGTGAAAGTTGGTGAGAACAGTCAGTTGGAATATACCATCGTTGAGGGCGACCAGACAACTCCAGAGCCAGAGGCTAGCAATACTCTCTGCATGTTCAGTAAGGATGGTAACACCCTTCTTGCTGTGATGAACAAGGTGAGTGATGGCGTTTATACCTGCAAGTACAAGCCAACAGCTTGGGAGAACTTCCGATTTATCTTCGTAGGTGAAAACAAGGACGACAAGCAGACTTGGTATGGTTCTGATCCAAGCGATCTTTTTAAATTGTCAACAGCTAGTGACTGTTGGGACATTTGGTTCAAGGATGATGTAACTGGTGGTGAAGTTACCGTTACCGCCGATCTCAACACCATGACATGGAAGTATGAATAATTAATAAGAAAAATAACAATGAAGAATATATTTGGAAAAGCCATATTGCTGGCTTCAGCACTCTTGTTCTCTATTACGGGCACGAGTTGCAGCAATGATGATAATACCACTCCCGAAAAGGAGAAGACATACGATATGAGTGGCTTCGCCAAGGGTGCCGATGTAAGTTGGCTCACAGAGATGGAGAAGGATGGTGTGAAATTCTATAATCAGAATGGCAAGGCTACAGAATGCATGAAGCTCCTTCGCGAAGAGGGAACCAATTCCATCCGTCTGCGTGTCTGGGTAAATCCGGAAGGTGGCTGGTGTGGCAAGGATGATGTCATCGCCAAGGCTTGGCGAGCTCAGCAGCTCGGCTTCCGTCTGATGATTGACTTCCACTATTCTGATACCTGGGCTGACCCGGGCAATCAGAAAGTTCCTGCTGCATGGCAGGGCTATACTGCCGAACAGATGAAACAGGCTGTGGCTGATCATACCAAGGATGTGTTGACAGCCCTGAAGGATAGAGGTGTAACCAACGTAGAGTGGGTGCAGGTGGGCAATGAAACCCGCGACGGAATGCTCTTCAATAGCGATGAGGCCGTAACCGGTCAGGTATCTAAGAATGCAGCCAATTTTGCAGCTTATATCAACGCCGGTTATGATGCTGTTAAGGCGGTTTATCCACAAGCTAAAGTCATCGTGCACGTGGATGAGGGTCATAACCTCGGCCGTTATACCTGGCTCTTTGGTGAATTGCAGAAGAATGGTGGAAAATGGGATGTCATCGGCATGTCACTTTATCCAGAAGATAACAATTGGCAGGATTTAACCACCAATTGTCTGAATAATATTAAGACTTTATCAGAACAGTACAACTGCAATGTCATCATCTCAGAAATCGGTATGTGGTGGGGCTCTGACCAGGCAGCGCCATTGATGAAGAAGATGGTGGATGGCTGCAAGGCTATTTCTACCTGCGAAGGTATCTTCTATTGGGAACCAGAAGTTTATAATAACTGGAAGCCAGCCAACTATACCACTCTGGGTTGGTCTGCATATACCAAGGGAGCCTTCGACAACAGCGGCAAACCAACTGCCGTATTCGATGCATATAAATAAGAAAATTAAATAGCAATATGATTAAGAGAAGCATTACTTTCATGACTCTTGCCCTGGCACTCTCTACCCTGTGCCAGGCGCAGAGCAGAAAGGTTATCAACCTGCCATCGTGGGATTTCTCCCGCGATGGTAAGTCGTGGCAGCAGGTAGCTGTTCCGCACGATTGGGCTATCTCGGGACCTTTTGATAAGAAATGGGACCTGCAGATGGTGGCTATCGAGCAGAATGGCGAAACCGAAAAGACCGAGAAGTCGGGCCGTTCGGGTGCGCTGCCTTGGATAGGTGAGGGCATGTACAAGATGAACTGGACGGCTCCTAAGGGCTATAAGCGTGCCATTCTGGTTTTCGATGGTGCCATGAGTCAGCCTGTTGTCACCGTCAATGGCAAGGAGGCAGGCAAGTGGGCTTACGGCTACAATGCCTTCCGCATCGACATCACACCTTTCATCCAGTTTGGTAAGAGTAATCTCATCGAGGTACATCTTAATAATGTAGAGGAGAGCAGTCGTTGGTATCCGGGAGGCGGTCTTTACCGTCCGGTTTCCGTAGAACTCTATGGCAATGAAAACTTCTCTACCTGGGATACCTTCGTGCGCACGCTGAAGGCTGATAAGCAGAAAGCTGAAGTTGAGGTAAACGCCCTGCTGGAAGGAAAGATTGGTAAGTCGGGCAAGACCGTCATCGCCCTGTTGGATGAGGCTGGCAAGAAGGTTGCCGAGCAGACCGTATCGGGTGCAACTCCTGCCGTCAAGACTACCCTGAAGGTGGCGAACCCTCAGCTCTGGTCGCCGGAATCTCCTTATCTCTATCAGGTAAAGCTTACCCGATATGAAGGAAAGAAGGTGGCTGATGTCCAGACTCTGAAGACTGGTATCCGCACTATCTCGGTATCCAAGGACAATGGTTTCCAACTCAATGGCGTTACCCGCAAACTGAAGGGTGTCTGTCTGCACCACGACCTCGGTCCTCTGGGCGCAGCAGAGAACAAGGCTGCCCTCATCCGTCAGATCAAGATGATGAAGCAGATGGGTTGCGATGCCATCCGTACTGCCCACAACATGCCTTCTACCCTGCAGATGGAAATCTGCGATTCCCTCGGAATGATGGTGATGGCAGAGAGTTTCGATATGTGGATTTATCCTAAATGCAAGAACGGCTATGCCAAGTTCTTCAAGGAGTGGAGCGATAAGGATATCACCAATCTGGTAAAGCACCACCGCAACCATCCTAGCATCGTGATGTGGAGTATCGGTAACGAGATTCCTGAGCAGTGGAGTCAGGAGGGTGTACAGATTGCCAAGCATCTGCAGGACCTCTGTCACCAGTACGACCCTTCCCGTCCTGTAACCCAGGGTATGGATAGGGCAGAAGATGCTCTGAAGAGCGGTTTTGCACAGACCATGGATGTGCCGGGCTTCAACTATCGCGTACATAAGTATTATAAGAATATCGAGCAGTTGCCTCAGGGGTTCCTTCTCGGTTCAGAGACCGCCTCTACGGTCAGTTCCCGTGGCGTATATAAGTTCCCGGTTGTTGTAAGCGATAAGGCTACCTATCCTGATGGGCAGTGCTCAAGCTATGATACGGAATACTGTTCATGGAGCAATCTTCCTGATGATGACTGGAAGATGCAGGATGACTACAGTTGGGTAATCGGTGAGTTTGTATGGACCGGTTACGACTATCTGGGCGAGCCTACTCCATACGATACCTACTGGCCAAGCCGCAGCAGCTACTTTGGTATCTGCGACCTTGCCGGACTTCCTAAGGACCGCTACTATATGTATCGTGCCCGCTGGAACGAGCAGCAGCATACCACCCATCTTCTTCCTCACTGGAACTGGAAGGGCAGGGAAGGACAGGTTACCCCTGTATATTGCTATACCGATGGTGTGGAAGGCGAACTCTTCGTCAACGGCAAGAGCCAGGGCAGGGTTCGCAAGGACAAGTCAAGCCGCCTCGATCGCTACCGTCTGCGCTGGAACAATGTGAAGTATGAACCGGGTGAGATTCGCGTGGTAACTTACAACCAGTATGGCGAAAAGGTGGGCGAGGACGTGAAGCGTACTGCCGGCGAGCCTGCACAGATGAAGTTCAGTGTAGAAACACCTGATCATGAGCCTATTGCCTGCATGGTAGAAGGCTGTACCGATGAGCACAATGTGCTTCTGAATGCCGATGGCAACGACCTTGCCTTCATCACCGTGAGTCTGCAGGATAAGGACGGCAATGAATGTCCGCTTGCCGATGACGAACTGACCTTCGAGGTGAGTGGTGCCGGCACTTTCAAGGCTGCCTGCAACGGCGATGCCACATCGCTCGAACCGTTCACCCAGCCACAGATGAAACTCTTCTCCGGCAAACTCGTTGTCATCGTACAGAGTAGCAAGCAGAAGGGCGACATCATCCTGAAGGTAAAAGACAGCAAGCGAAATATCGAAAAGTCGATTACGCTCCAGGCAATATAAGATGACAAAGACCGATTTCGGTTGGTTATAAAGTATATAGTTTATATCGGATCCTCTGGGAATAGCAGCGGCTATTTTTCCAGGGGATTCTTTTTTTTATGAATTTTCTCCGATATTTTTTGGCATTATCATGAATATTGTGTAAATTTGCACGCATGAAAAAGTCAATAAAACCTATATACCGCATCAGCATGGCAATTGCTATGCTCTTTGTTTCGCTTGCCATCCATGCGCAGCGTTTCGTTAACACCTCATTGGAAGGTGCTCAGACAGTTTGTGCCATTACCCAGGATAGTGATGGAATGATATGGCTCGGAACCGACAATGGTCTTTACAGCTATGATGGTTATCATGGTTACCGCCATTTTCAGGAACATGCATTCAGCAATACGCGTGTCAATGCGCTCGGTTTCGAGGGCAGAATGCTCTATCTGGCTACCGGCAACGGCATCCTGAAATTCGATACCGAAGCTTATCAATATGCAGAAACACCTGCCATGAAGGCTTTTGCTGATGAGACGAAGCGCAAGCAGCTGAAGGAACTCCGTGTGCTCGATATCAAGGGTGGCAAGACTGACTTCGGTGGCGATGTCTATGCCTTGCTCTCTACTCCGCGAGGCTTGCTCGTAGGTTCGCTTGCTGGTCTGCGTCTCGGCAGCAGACTGATTCCGCTCCGTGCCGGAGAACAGCCGCTGGTTAATGCGCTCGCCTATGATGCCAAGCGCCGATGCTACTGGATTGGTACCGAGGGCGCTCTCTATTGTGCCGATCTGCAGCTCAGAAACTTCTCACAGATTCCAGCTCTGAACGGCAATTCCATCAAATGTCTTTCTACAGATGCTGCCGGCAATCTCTATATCGGAACCGATAACGGACTCTATCAGATGGCACTCTCCAATGCCATCACCCATTATATCCACGATTCCCGCGATGATGCTTCTATTCCTAACAACATTGTCTGGGCTTGCTTTGTAGATAAATGGCAGAATGTATGGGTGGGTACTGACAATGGACTCTCCCGTCTCACTACCCATACCTATTACCGCTATGTATCGCTCGATAAGATTACGATGTCGGGTGAGGGCAACTGTCTCCATGCCATGCTCCAGACCCGTAACGGCGAATGGTGGATGGGTGGTACCAACGGTCTGATTCATTTCACCCGGAATGCTGAAGGCTATCAGAATGTGGCATGGTACAAGCAGAACAGCTCTGCCTTCCCGCTGAGTCATAACCGTGTACGCAAGATTTATGAAGACCATGACGGCGATGTATGGATCTGTACCGACCATGGCATCAACTTCTATGACCGCAGTTCCCGTCAGATGCGCAATTTCATCGTCTACGATAAGAGTGGCAAGTATTCTACTGCCTGGGCTTACGATATTCTCCAGGACAAGAAGGGCAGGATATGGATGGGTTCTTATCAGGGCGGTGTCTTCGTGATGGATAAGGCGGCTCTTCTGAGTGGCAAGACCATAGCCGACTGGCATTACTCGGACAAGGGAAAGAATGCGCTCTCTGGTCTGCATGTAGGTCAGATGGTGATGGATGGAAAGGGTAGGATTTGGGTTTCTACCTATACCCGTCTCAACTGCATCAATCCGAACAATATGAAGGTGGTACAGGTGGCTAACTCAGATGTCGTCAACTATCTGATGGCAGACAGCAAGGGCAATATCTGGATGGGTGATAACAGTTCGGTAACCTGTTATTATGCAGCCGGTTCTGTGCTGGGTAACAGTTTTTCTTCCAAGACATGGCAGATTGGTGGCAAGGTAAGTACCATGTGCGATGTGGAAGGCAAGATATGGGTGGTATCGGGCAATGAATGCTGCGTAATCAATCCACAGGGCGAGAGCCAGCGCTTCATGATTCCTTCTATCGTGCCACTTACCATCTGTTACAGCAGGCAGACTCATCAGGTAATGATGGGCGGCAATGACGGCTATGTAGCAATCAGTTCTGATGTTGCGCAGAAACCTAAGCAGTTTACCCGTCTGATGCTAGCAGGAATCATCGTGAACGGAGAGGCTCGTGAGGAGCGTGGAGAAATCCTGAAACTGAAGAGTGATGAGAACAACTTCACCCTGCAGCTCACCGACCTTCCTTTTGCCGACCATCCTTCAGCCGTTTACGCTTATCAGCTCGAAGGCAGCGACCACGACTGGCACTATCTGAACTCTGGCAATATTGATATCACCTATAATGGTTTATCTTATGGCGATTATCATCTTACGGTCCATGCCGTGGATGGTGAAGGCAAGATAGCTGCCGAGGTTTATTCGCTCGACATCTCCGTCCTGCCGCCTTGGTATCTCTCCTGGTGGTGCAAACTCTTCTATGTTACAGCGCTCATCGTGTTTGTGGCATGGCTGGTAAGTTGGTATTTCCTGCGTAAGGAACTGGCTGATGCCCAGAAGCAGAAGGCTGAGGTGTTGGAGCAGGTACAGATGCGTATGGACTTCTTCAACCGTCTGACGGAAGATTTGAAGGCTGCCGTAGCTCATCATTCGTTCGATGAGGTAACCGCTCTGATGGTCCGTTATCTGGATGTGAAGATACCGAAGGAGCCATCATCTGTTGCCACTGAACTATCTGCTTCGCCAGTTTCTGAGCCTGAGTCATCATCTTCTGAACCTGCTCCTGCACGCTCTGAGTCTTCTGAAGAGGAAAAGAAGGGAGTAGACGTCAGCGAGTTGGAGCCGGCAGATAAGCGTCTGCTCGAAGAAATCAATGAGGCGATAGAGAAGCACATGATCGATTCCGACTTCAATGTTTCGATGTTGCAGGATGTGATAGGTATAGGTGGCAAGCAGCTGTATCGCAAGACGAAGGCGATAACGGGTCGTACGCCTGTAGAGTATATCCGTGAGATGCGTATGAGTCGTGCTGCCGAACTCTTGAGCCAGGGCAAGTTCAGTGTTTCCGAGGTGATGTATACCGTTGGCTTCTCCAACAGCAGCTATTTCTCCAAATGCTTCTCCAAGGAATATGGTATGACCCCTACGGAATACATGAAGGTTAAAAGGTAAATAAATGAAGTGCTTCCGTTTGCCTATAGATATGGCTGCGTGGGGTTAAGAATATGACTGCATTGGGTTAAGGATATAACTCCGTCGGGTTACGGATACGACTCCGTAGGCTAACGGAGACGTATCCTTCGGCTTGTCGAGATATCTGCGTCAGCTGACTGAGCTACTTGCGTCAGCTTATAGAGCTATCTGCATCAGCTTATAGAGCTATCTGCATCAGCTTATAGAGCTATCTGCATCTGCTGATAGAGCCACTTGAGTTATCTGATAGAGCCACTTGAGTTATCTGATAGAGCCACTTGAGTTATCTGATTGAGCTACTTGAGTTAGCTGATTGAGCTACTTGAGTTATCTGATAGAGCCACTTGAGTTAGCTGATTGAGCTACTTGAGTCTGCTGACTGAACTACTTGCGTCAGCTGACTGAACTATATCGACCTGTATGGTTGAAATTACGCAATACGCCCTGAAAGGGCAGAAGCTCCTAGCCCAGGGCATCGCCCTGGGTAATTATAAACGCAACCCCGTCGCCCTGTAAGGGCAAAAGCTTTAAAAAACCAGGTAATAAACAAAGCTTTTGCCCTTACAGGGCGTCTTGTTGATTGCTATTATACCCAGGGCGATGCCCTGGGCTAGGAGCTTCTGCCCTTTCTATTATATTTGCACTTGGAAAAATAAAGAGGTGAAAATCTTTATATCTGCAAAC
>JAJXBQ010000300.1:0-3043 GCA_021640525.1 Segatella copri | reverse complement strand
GTTTTGATGTATTTTGAGGGATATTTTTTTATAATTCCAGAAAAATCAGCATTTTTCAGTGTACTTTTCTCCCTACCGAGAGTGGTTTTCCATTACTTTTGCATTTGAAAATTCAAATCATTTATCAATCATTTAATACTAATTACGTATGAAAAAGAATATCACTTTCAACAGTAAGCACATACAATGGTTTCTGTTTTTATGCTTAAGTTTCAGCATCACATTCTGTATGTTTCTGCTATCTTCATGCAGCGATGATGACCATGAAGAAGTAAACTATCAGGCACACTATCAGGACGTACCAGCCAGTCTGCTGACCGATGCCAAGAAACTGGAGATGGTCCGGTCCATCCAGGACTTGAAAGACGGAAGATTCTTCTATCTTGACTATACGGAGGATTACAAACTCTCTACCATATCAGGCTATAATCTTACCGACAACACCCAACTGATTGGTGCCGTATTGAAAACCCTCTGCGACAAAACACCATCCTGGCTCAAGGCAAGAGTCAAGCTGGATGCCGGCTGCAGTGCCTTTGCTGTTACGACACCAGATACTGGTGATTATCTGATGGGGCGCAACTTTGACTATTCTCACGATAATGAACCGATTGCAGCAGCCCTGGTTCGCACGGCTCCAGAAGGTGGACTGAAATCCATCAGCATGGTAGATGCCTACTGGATAGGTTACCGGCAGGATCTCTGGCATTACATCCTATATAACAAGGAACAGTTTGAGAAACATAAGACGCAAGACCTTTCCTATATCATGGCATTCCCATATCTTCTGATGGACGGCATGAACGAGGCAGGCTTTGCCGTTTCCGTTCTTCATCTTGACGGCAAGCCAACCCAGCAGGCAAGCACGGGCAAGAAACTGACTACAACCCTGGCCTTACGCATGATGCTGGATCATGCAAGAACTGTAGATGAAGCTCTCAAGATTCTGGACGGATATGACCTCTGGATACCGGATAATGACGGCAACTATCATTTCTACATGGCAGATGCCACGGGTCGTTATGCCATCGTAGAATTCGTATATGACAAGGATCACCAAAGCAAGATTTACATCGACGATGAATATACGGGTGAAGACGGAAAGACTCATTTCAAATATCCTGACGTATTGCCAAACACTCGCGAGGTGATAGAAAAGCGCTATGCCAGCAACTTCTATGTATCTGAAACCATGGCATGTTCAGATAAAGGTCCGAAACTCTCGAACCACGGCAAGACCCGCTACGACATGATGGAATTCGTCATCAAGCAGAACAGTAACCAGTTGTCAGAGGAAGGAGCCATGAATCTGCTCAATGGTGTGAGTCAGGCAGAAACTCCAGGCAATCCAACGAGCCATACCCAGTGGTCGGTGGTATACAATCTCTCCCAGCGCAAGGCAACCGTCTGCGTGAACAGAGATTACAAGAACAAGTTTACGTTCTATGCAAAATAATACATTTTATGCAAAAGAAGATTTTGCCGAGAAATAAAATAAAAGAAAATAGGTCTAGCTACACCGCGTTTTGCGGGGTCGCTAGACCTATCTTCTAATCTATCAAGAACTTATATTCTTATTTTAGTCTTCATCAGCAAACTCATTCAGAGTATATGCGCTGCTGCCATCAAAGCAGTGGGTACATACCTGGCACTTTGGAAGACCGATGGCCTCTACCAGCTGCTCGATGGTGTTGAACTTCAGGGAAGTCAAGCCCAACTGGCTGGCAATCTCATCTACCATCTTCTGATACTCAGGAGAACCGGTGGTAGCGTATTTCTCAAGATTCTTGTTGGCATCGCCCTCAAACTTCTCAATGATGCGACGGGTAATCAGCTCCATATCACTCTTTGAAGAAGTGAAGTTGATGAACGGACAACCGTATACCAATGGAGGACACGCTATGCGCATGTGGCACTCCTTCAAGCCTGCCTGGTCGAAAAGCACCTTCACATTGTCGCGAAGCTGGGTACCACGAACGATACTGTCATCGCAGAATAACACTCGCTTACCCTTCAGCATCGCCTTGTTAGGAATCAGCTTCATCTTGGCTACCAGCGAACGCATGCTCTGGTTGCTTGGAGTAAAGCTACGAGGCCATGTAGGCGTATACTTGGCAATACAACGCTGGTAAGGCACACCCTTGCCGGCAGCATAACCCATCGCCATACCCGTACCCGAATCAGGAATACCGCTGCAGCAGTCTACCTCCACATCATCGGTCTTGGCGAGATTAAAGCCGTTGGTAAAACGCGCCTCCTCTACATTCTTGCCCTCGTAGGTAGATGTAGGGAATCCGTAGTAAACCCAGAGGAAAGAGCAAACCTGCATCTTCTTGTTGGCAGGTCGGATCTGCTCCATGCCATCAGCTTTAATCTTCACGATTTCGCCTGGTCCTACCTCATATGCTGTTTCATAATCAAGGTTAGGAAACGAGGTGGTTTCGCTGGAAGCCGCATAGGCACCTTCCTTCTTGCCGATGATGATTGGAGTACGTCCCCAACTGTCACGCGCACAGATAATGCCATCCTCGGTAAGGATCATCATGGTGCAGGAACCTTTGATGTGATGGAAAACGTTTTCGATACCTTCTCTGAAGGTTTTACCCTGAATAATAAGCAGAGCCACCAACTCAGTTGGATTGGTACTACCCGAAGACATCTCTGCAAAGTGCATGTTCTTTTCGAGCAGAAGCTGAGTAAGTTCTTCCTTGTTTACTATCTTAGCTACAGTGCAAATGGCAAAGCGGCCAAGATGAGAGTTCATGATGAGTGGCTGGGCATCTGTATCGCTAATCACGCCGATGCCCGATGTAGCTTCTTCAAACTTGTTGAGTGTAGGTTCAAACTTCGTTCTGAAGTATGAACTTTCCAGATTGTGGATAGAGCGCACGAAGCCCTTCTCACTACTGTAGGTTGCCAAACCGCCCCGGCGTGTGCCGAGATGTGAGTTGTAATCTGTGCCGTAAAAGAGATCAGCGACACAGCTTTTCTTGGAAATAGTTCCGAAAATGCCTCCCATAAGAGTATAATTATATGTTATAAT
>JAJXBQ010000299.1:0-3043 GCA_021640525.1 Segatella copri | reverse complement strand
CACAAATAAGAATATATAATATAAGAAAGGAGATATTAATATGACATTCGACAAATTTACAATCAAGGCGCAGGAGGCGGTACAGGAAGCCGTAAACATTGCGCAGCGAAATGGTCAGCAAACCATCGAACCGGTGCATCTGCTTAGCGGTATCCTTGAAAAGGCTACCGATGTGACCAACTACATCTTCCAGAAGTTGGGCATGAACGGACAGCAAATCGCCATGCTCTTGCGTCAGGAGATGCAACATCTGCCTCGTGTGCAGGGCGGCGGTCAGCCGTACCTCAGCAACGAGACTAACCAGATACTGATGAATGCCGAGGATACCGCCAAGAAAATGGGCGACGAGTTCGTTAGCGTAGAACCTATCCTGTTGGCTATCGTACAGGGCAACTCTACTGCTGCACGTATTCTGAAGGATGCTGGTGCAAATGCTAAAGATATGCTCGCTGCCATCCAGGCACTGAGACAGGGACAGAACGTAAAATCACAAAGCGCTGATGACAACTATCAGAGCTTGGAGAAATATGCGAAAAACCTTGTAGAACAGGCAAGGAGCGGCAAGCTGGACCCAGTTATCGGACGTGATGAGGAAATCAGAAGAGTGCTCCAGATTCTGTCACGAAGAACCAAGAACAACCCTATTCTGATAGGTGAGCCTGGTACAGGTAAGACTGCCATCGTAGAAGGTCTTGCCGAGCGTATCGTGCGTGGCGATGTACCGGAGAATCTGAAGAACAAGCAACTCTATTCTCTCGATATGGGTGCGCTGGTAGCCGGTGCCAAATATAAGGGTGAGTTCGAGGAGCGTCTGAAGAGCGTCATCAAAGAGGTAACCAACGCCAACGGCCAGATTATCCTCTTCATCGATGAGATTCACACCCTGGTAGGTGCAGGCGGTGGCGAGGGTGCCATGGATGCAGCCAACATTCTGAAGCCAGCCCTGGCTCGTGGTGAACTGAGAGCCATCGGTGCTACTACCCTCAACGAGTATCAGAAGTACTTCGAGAAGGATAAGGCGCTGGAACGCCGTTTCCAGACCGTCATGGTTAATGAGCCTGACGAGGTAGACGCCATCAGTATCCTCCGTGGTATCAAGGAGCGCTACGAGAACCATCATAAGGTACGTATTCAGGATGATGCCTGCATCGCAGCCGTCAAGTTATCAGAGAGATACATCTCTGATAGATTCCTCCCTGACAAGGCTATCGACCTGATGGATGAGGCAGCAGCCAAACTGAGAATGGAGCGTGACTCTGTACCAGAAGAACTGGATGAGATTACCCGCCACTTGAAGCAGTTGGAGATTGAGCGTGAGGCAATCAAGCGCGAGAATGACCAGCCTAAGATTCAGCAGTTGGATAAGGAAATTGCAGAATTGAAGGATCAGGAACATGACTTCCGTGCTAAATGGGAAGGCGAAAAAGCGCTCGTCAACAAGATTCAGCAGGATAAGCAGGAGATAGAAAACCTGAAGTTTGAGGCTGAACGCATGGAGCGCGAAGGCAATTACGAGCGTGTGGCTGAAATACGCTATTCTAAACTGAAGGCGCTCGAGGATGACATCAAGAAGATTCAGGAGCAGCTGAAGAGTACACAGGGTGGCGCAGCGATGGTCAGAGAGGAAGTTACTGCTGATGATATCGCTGAGGTTGTAAGCCGCTGGACCGGAATACCAGTAAGCCGTATGATGCAGAGCGAGCGTGAGAAACTGCTCCATCTGGAGGAAGAACTCCACAAGAGAGTCATCGGACAGGACGAGGCTATCACCGCTGTAAGTGATGCCGTTCGCCGCAGCCGTGCCGGCTTGCAGGATCCTAAGCGTCCTATCGCCAGCTTCATCTTCCTCGGTACTACCGGTGTAGGTAAGACGGAACTTGCCAAGGCTCTGGCTGAGTATCTGTTCAATGACGAGTCGATGATGACCCGAATTGATATGAGTGAATATCAGGAGAAGTTTAGCGTAACCCGTCTGATCGGTGCGCCTCCAGGGTATGTAGGCTACGATGAAGGTGGTCAGTTGACCGAGGCTGTACGCCGCAAACCATACAGTGTGGTTCTCTTCGATGAGATTGAGAAGGCGCATCCTGATGTATTCAATACCCTGTTGCAGGTATTGGACGATGGTCGTCTGACTGACAACAAGGGTCGTGTAGTCAACTTCAAGAACACCATCATCATCATGACTTCCAACGCAAGCCGTGAGATGTTGCGCAAGACCTTCCGTCCTGAGTTCCTGAACCGTATTGATGATATCATTACCTTCAAGCCGTTGACCCAGGAGCAGATTGCCGAGGTTGTAGAACTTCAGATGAAGCGAGTAAAGAAGATGTTGGAGCCTCAGGGCTTTAAACTTCGCTGGACTCCTGAAGCTATCCAGTATCTGGCAAAGGTAGGATACGATCCTGAGTTTGGTGCCCGTCCTGTAAAGCGCGCTATCCAGGATTATGTCTTGAACGACTTGAGTAAGAAGATTCTTGCAGAAGAGGTTAGCAGAGAGAAACCAATTACCATCGATCATACAGATGCAGATGGATTGGTCTTCAAAAACCAATAATTCCTGCAGATAACCAATCCGCGGGAAAAACGGATTGAAACATAAAATAAAGAGGGTGACAGATTCAGATATCTGCCACCCTTTTTTTATTTACTATACACTGTTTTCCATCAGCACGCTCCACCTTGACCGCCAATCTGCCATCAGGTGATGTTACTTCATAATTGTTGGCTTGCGCACAAACCGCACCGAGCAACAAAATACCAGCAATACATTTTTTTTGCTTCATTTTCATTTTATTGTTAGGTTGATATTATTATCTGTCTATGACGCAACAGCAGTATAGCCGACGTTCCAGCTCCTGTAACTGTAGCGTACAACAAGAATCGCTCCTGAATGAGAAGAAAACAAAAAGCCCCGACATCACGTCGAGGCTTTTGAAGTTTTTGAATGTTTCAGCAGTTTGTGTTTTTTATGTAGTTATGATTTGTTCGTTTTTGAAAATCAATTCTTTTTCTGGGTGCAAAATTAAGACAAATATTGATA
>JAJXBQ010000058.1:0-16483 GCA_021640525.1 Segatella copri | reverse complement strand
ATGCAAACGAGTGCAATGAAAGCTTGCTTTCAAATTGCCGAGTGCAGCTTTTCTTCTGCAAAGATAGCAAAAAAAACCAAATTAAACAAGGTTGTTTAAAACAAAGTTGTTTAAAATCGTCATTTTTATTACGAATTAACTAATAATCAATGGATTACGAGCACTACGCCAAATAACTAAACGGGATAATTTTTAAAACACGGACAAATTGAATTTGTCCGGATGGTTGTCCGGCAGTCTTATAAGTACCAGAAAAACAATACGTTATGACGCTCCGGACAATTTGTCCGGACAAATTCAATTTGTCCGTGTTATTTTTTTATGAGAAAGGAAGAAGAAGAAAAAGGGGGTTACGGATTGAGACGAGAACCTGTTATCCGAGAAGCTATAACCTGGCACCCGAGAAACTATGATTTAGCACATAAGAACCTATGTTTTCCAACCCACAAAACTATGACTTAGATTTTTTAACACAATTTGCTCCAAATGGCTGCTGAATTTCGGACCTTATCACACGCTCAAATTTGGCGGTTACAGAAGATAGTCGTATTTTTGCCCCCGTTTACCGGATATTCCGACAAGCTAACTTTTAAACATTAAATAATTATGGAGAATGAAAATTTAAGAAACATAGAGAACCTTTTAGCCGCTAAGGCAAGTACACAGCCTCTTTACGAATTCCCAGTAGACCAGCTTCCACTCGGACTCCGCGACTCGCTCTCTGGCGTAGCCGCAGAGGCACGCGTGCCTGCCCTCTTCTCAGCCCTCCCTATTGCCGCAACCTACGCAGACCGTCTGAAGGCGAAGTATTGCGACGGCAGCGATACTCCGATGGCACTCATGTCTATCATCATCGGCGAACAGGCATCGGGTAAGGGCGTATGCCGCCGCATCGAGAACATCTGGGCGAAGAAGATGGATAAGGACGATGAGAAACCTCGTGAGGATGAAGCCTGGTACCAGCAGCACAAGGGCAAGAAGGGTGTAGTGGATCCGAAGCCTTGCATCCGTCACATTGGCGATACTATCTCGAAGTCGGCTCTGATGCGTCGTCAGCTCTGTGCCGACGGCCACACCATGTATATGTTCAGCGAGGAGCTCGGTTCGATGAAGAGCGTATGGAAGGTGTTCGGCGACTACTTCCGTAAGGCGTTCGACCAGAGCGAGGTGGGTCAGGACTACATCACAGCCACCAGCGGCGTAACCCACGCCCAGCTCAACTTCTCCGGCTGCTGCACCCAGAACATCTTCCAGAAGTTCTTCACCGATGATAACATCGAGGACGGATCTTCTTCAAGAATGATGCTCGCCAAGATGCCCGATACCTCCTTCGCACCCCTCAGCCAGCACCACGGCTACACCGAAGAGGAGCAGGCCAACATCCTCAAGGCAGTAACTCTCCTTGAACGTAGTCACGGCGTAATGGAGCTGCCCCGTATGTGCGAAGAGTTCTGCCAGTGGCTCGAAGCAAAGAGACAGCTTGCCCTGGCGAATGCCGACCGTGTGATGGATGTGTATCGTCGCCGTTCCGCCGTCATCGGCTTCCGTTGTGGCGTCATCTTCCACATCCTGGAACAGACCGGAGAGGAGACCGATGCCTGCATCCGTTTTGCCAAGGCTGTGGCCGACTACGTGCTCGCCATGCAGATGGAGATGTTTGGCTTGCGTCTCGACAAGCAGCAGCAGGACAACGAGGCAATCCCAGTCTATAAGTCTCGAAACACCCTGCTCTTTGCCCAGCTCCCTGAGCAGTTCACCCTCTTCGATGCCAGCCGTGAGCGTGGCGACGGAGCCAGTCGTGAAACCATCCGTAAGATGATAAGCCGTTGGACCAAGCGTGGTCTCTGCAAGAAGCTGAAAGGTGGCGACACCGAGATCTGGCAGAAGCTTACCCTCTCGGCATAAATCCTCTTGAATCTCCTGAAACAGTTAATCCCCCATCACGCAGCCAAAGCGTGATGGGGGATTACTGTTTCTGCTAATATCGTATTTAATTGCTGATGGCAACCGATACTATAGAAACAAAAGAATATTACAATATCAAAAAATATACCCTAGGGTATAATACCTTTGGGTATAATTTTATAACTTCATAGAGAATCAGCACATTAAGCATCAAATCAATATACCTTCCATATATAATTCGATCGTCAAGAACCAAGAACAGAAGACGAAAGAAATCTGACAAGCCCTATTTTATTGCTGATGTCGCTCGATATATTCAGCAGCCTGGATATTCGAGAACACATAGTTCTTCAAATCCTGGAACTTAGACTCCTGCTTGGTTTCCTTCAGATTGCCATTCGGCAACACATCATAGCAGAAACTGCGGTTCATCGACGGATTATAGACGAAGCAACGCTGATGATCTCTTGCCACAATCTGGTTGTCTGCCGAATAGAATACCATCGGGCGCTGCTGCTTCAGCAGATCCACGCCGAAGCCCTCGTACTCATAATTCAGATTCATCAAGCCGAAAAGCGTAGGCATCACATCCACCTGCATGCCCAAGCCCGCATACTGCTGCTGCGGAACACCAGGACCAAAGATGATGAGCGGAATGTGGTTGTAAGACTGCGGCAACTCGCCCTCGCTCTTACCCACCAGCTTGCCATGGTCTGCCTGAATCACGAATATCGTGTTCTTATACCAAGGCTCCCGACTTGCCTTCTTCAGAAAGTCGCCTATCGCCCAGTCGGCATACTCCACAATCTGTGTTTCCTTCTCCTTGGTCTTCGGCTTGAAGAAATCAGGAATGATATATGGTGGATGATTGCTCACGGTGAGGATGGTAGCCATGAAAGGCTTGCCCGTCTTCGCCTTCTGGTTGATGGTGTTGAGAGCGTAGCCCATCTCGAAATGGTCGCTCACACCAAAACTGTTCACCACCTCGCTCTTAGGATAGTTCTCCTGAGAGAAGATGTCATCGTAGCCATTGGTCTGGAAGAAAGCCTTCATGTTGTCATACTGTGCCTCGTGGGTCATGAAGAACATGTTCTCGTAGCCAAACTTCTTCAACACCGTGGCGATACCCTTGCGGCGTGGAGTTACCGTTCCCTTCATCAGGTTTCGGAACATGAGAGCAGGGAAGCTGTAGAGCGTAGCCGTCATGCCATGGTTGGTATGAATGCCGGCACTATAAAAGTGGGTGAACGCCAGGGAATGATGATAGAGCGAATCGAGCGTTGGGGTGAGCGGCTGCTGATTGCCGAAAGTACCCAACAGGTTTGCCGACATCGACTCCATCAGTATCACCACCACGTTGGGATGATTCTTCTTCGCAGGAGATTGACCCATCTTCATCATCAGGGAATCGTTCACCACCTCACGCTTCAGAATATTCGTGCTATCCACCTTTCCCGTGATACCCAGCCACTGGCGGGTATTCGTGATAGCCTCAGCGTATGGCATGAGATGCAACTCCTTGTTCTCCTTGCGCATATCGTCGAGCGCAGAAGTAAGGAGATTGAATGCCGGATTGATGCCGAGCTGGTTGAGGAAAGAATCCTCGCAATAGTAAGCCTGGCTCACCTTGATAGGGTTATAGCCCATTCTGCCACGGATGCCGAAAAGGCAGGCGCCTATCAGAGCCAAGGAAATGAGGAAACGTGCTCCCACCAGCACTAGGTGCATATTGTCCTTAGGCAGAAGGAAGAGCCCCTCAAAGTAGCGGCGCAGACGGACGAGCGCATAGATAAACGCCCCCGTAAACACGAAATAGAGGGCGATATAGAGCCAGTAGGAAGACTCCTGCAAGAGCATGCCCGATGTGGTGGCTACATAGCCGAACCACCCGAATATGCTGGAATTGATGTTCTTGAAGAAATACTGGAAATAAGGAGTATTGGCTGCCGAAGGCATGAAGGCGATGGCAAACCATGCCGCATACCAGATGTTGATGCCACGCAGCAAACGGCGATGACACCACCCCAGGCTGGCTGCTATCAGGAGCACAGCCACAGGCAATACCGAAATATAACAAGCTATGACATTATCAAACCATACACCCTTGACAAACGCCATTACCCTACTCGCCTCTGCATCTACAATCATGCCATGCAGGGCGATAAATTCTACCAATCTGAACAGAGTCATCACCAGCAATGCCAATACATGCACCGAAAGGAGATACCCAAAAGCCTTAAAATATCGTTTCATTTTTATTCTACTTTAGAAATCGGGTGCAAAGTTAATAATTATATCCCAATAAAAGCAAAATTTCTAGCCTTATTCTGTCTATAAACAAATAATTATATGTAACTTTGCAGCCAAAATAACATAATAAGACTTCGATAAGACATGAACATCAAGTACAACAAAGCCCTATGGCTCATCATCATCCTGGCTATCGTGATGATGATTCCATTCCTCGGACTCACAGATTTCAATACCAAGGGAGAGCCGCGCGAAGCGGTGGTTGCCTACACCATGCTGGAACATGGCAACTGGATTCTGCCTATCAACAACGGAGGTGATATCCCTTACAAACCGCCATTCTTCCACTGGTGCATCGCCTTCTTCAGCCTCTTCATCGGCCATGTGAATGAGTACACCTCACGTCTGCCGTCTGCCGTATCGCTGGTATTAATGACCATCGGTGGTTTCGTGTTCTATGCCAAGCGCAAGAACGCCCCAACCAGCCTCATCGCAGCCATCCTCACGCTCACCGCCTTCGAGGTGCACCGTGCGGGTATGAACTGCCGTGTAGATATGGTGAACACCGCCTTCATGGTGGGAGCCATGTATCTGCTCTACCGCTGGTGGGAGAAAGGAAAGCACCAGTTGCCTTGGCTCGCTATCCTCTGCATGAGTGGCGCTACGCTTACCAAAGGACCGGTGGGCATCATTCTGCCTTGCTTTGTAATGGGCGTATTCATGCTTACCCAACGTGAGAACTTCTGGGGCATCGTATGGCGCATGGCTCTAACCGCCCTACTCTCGCTCATCATCCCATTCTGCTGGTATTATGCTGCCTATCTGCAAGGCGGCGACGAATTCCTGCGACTGGTGAAGGAAGAGAATATCGACCGATTCATGGGCAAGATGGTATATGAATCGCACGAGAACCCAGCGTGGTACAACCTTCTCACGCTCATCACGGGCTGGTTGCCTTACACCTTATTATTATTGTTCTCGCTCTTCATTCTGCCATGGAAGAAGTTCTCGAAGACCCGTTTCCTTGAGAATGCGAAGAAGGCTACTCCGCTGCAGGTGTTCACCTGGCTCGCCTTCCTCCTGGTACTCTTCTTCTACTGCATCCCTAAGAGCAAGCGCAGCGTTTATCTGCTGCCATGCTATCCATTCATGGCCTATCTCATCGCCGAATACATCGTTTGGATGATGAAGGAGAAGATGGGAGCCATCAAGGTATATGCAGGGGTGATTGCTTCGATAACCCTGATTCTCAATATCGCCCTGCTGGTGGTAAAAAAGGGATGGGTGCCAGAAAGCATCTTCCACGGCAAGCATGCCATAGACAACATCGCCATGCTCCATGCGCTCGAAAACAACGATTTGCTCATCCCATGCAGCATCTTTATGGTTATCACTTTGGAGGGAGTTTACCTCATCTTCCGGGCACTCAAGAAGAAGAATTCAGGCAATATTGTTTCATATACCCTTGCCACCATCGTGGGGCTCTTCCTGATGCTCGACTCCAGTCTGCAGCCACCTGTGCTCAACACGAAGGCCGATAAGCACCTGGCGCCGGTTATCGAGAAGAAGTTTGATACCAGCAAACTCTATTCTTATATGTCGGTAGATATGCTGCATTTCTTCAGCCTCAACTTCTATCTGGGCGATAAGATCCAGCAGTTTGACAAGGTATTGCCACAGGATGGCGTGCTGATGATTCCGGAAGAAGACATGCCTGATTTCCTTGAGAAATTCGGCAAGGACTACACCTTCCAGAAGGTTTGGGAAGTAAGAAAGACGGTAGAATGGCACAACAAGGTAGGTTTCTACCAGTTTGTGAAGACTAGTGCCAATATTGCACTTAACAAATGATTAGTGATTAGATACAAAAATAGCATCGGGATTATAAGTACCGATGCTATTTTTGTATCTATCAAATTGATATTCTTCTTATTTTCTTTCTTCGATAAGATTATACTCTTTCTTCGATAAAGTATCGAGGACGGCGCTTCACCTCGGTATAAATCTTGCCGATATAGACGCCCGTAATGCCTACGCCCGTGGTGATGATGCCTCCGATAAACCACATGGAAACAAGCATGGAGGTCCAGCCCTGGATGGTCTTGCCCTGGAAATATTCTACCAAGGCAAAGATAATCATGATGACTGCCACCAAAGTCATCGCCAAACCCAGGAAGGTGATAAACCGAAGAGGTGCTACGGAGAACGAAGTGATGCCATCGATACTGAAGCTCAGCATCTTGGTAAACGGATACTTACTCTCACCCGCCTCACGAGCCTTGCGGTCGTAATAGACGAATCCCTCCCGGAAGCCCAACTGGCGTACGATGGATCTGAGGAAGAGATTGCGCTCGGGATACTGCATCAGAGCCTTCAGGGTGCGGTTGGTCATCATGCGGAAATCGGCATGATTGTAAACCGTATCCTTATCCACACTCTGCATCAGCTTATAAAAAGCCTGGGCGGTAAAGCGCTTGAAGAAGGTATCGGTCTTACGCTCCTTGCGCACACCATAGATGATATCCTTGCCTTCCTGCACCTGGCGCACCATATCCACGATAACATTCTCATCGTCCTGCAGGTCGGCATCGATACTTACCATCGCATCGCAATGGTCTACCGCAGCTTCCATACCTGCCCAGAGCGCATTCTGATGGCCCCGGTTATGCGACAGTTTGATGCCATGCACATACCCATGTTCCTTGGCAGCATCCGAAATCATCTGCCAAGTATGGTCACGACTGCCATCGTCGACAAGCAGCAGTTCTGTGTCGGCATCAGTCTCTTTCTTAATCTTTCTGATCAATGCCCCCAGCACATCCAAGGTCTTAGGCAGCACTTCTTCCTCGTTATAACAAGGGATAACTATCAATATCTTCATTTGTAAGCCAGTATTTATTCAGATGCAAAAGTAACTCATTTTTTCTATTTAAACAAGAAAAACGTTTAATATTTTTTATTCTTGATATATATTTCCCGTTTTTCTCCATTCTTTCTTACCATTTCCACTTTACCTGTATCTCCAGATCGGTTTGCGAAGAGCGGGAGATTTCCTGCAAACCAGAAGAGATGTGAGAACGGTCGAAATAATCGGTTGTACCCAATTTGGCGATAAGCAGCAGATGGGAACCTATCTCTGAGCGTGCCACCAAGGCGTAACGGATGCCCTCACCGTAGTAGCTGCCGAAACTCATCTGATAGAGCAGACCAGGCTCATAAGCGTAGATACGGGAGGCGAAATCGGAAGTATGGAAATAGCCCAGGCAGCCTCTCAACGTTCCTTTCAACTGCTTCTTCCATTTCCATTCCCACCCTATATGCTCGCTCACCATATAGCCTTTACTAAGTTCATCGCCCTCATTCTTCATTGCGCTTTCTGCCTGGCTCATCGTATAGTCTAAACTGGTTTTGGCGCTCCATCGTTTTTGGACTATTGTGGCATAGAGGCGCAGACGGCCGGTCGTGGTTCCCGCCTTATCCTTATAACGGAACCTTCCTCCTACCGTCAGGACCCTGGAGGGCTGGAAGAGAATATTCACCAGATTATCCCAACTCTGAGTGCTCTCCCTGGTCTGATACTTAGGCCAGGCGAAATAGGCGAAATCGCTGTAGGCTGTGATGCTCCAATGATGGGCAGGAATCCAGGTAAAGCCCAGATATACGCCGTTTTCATCCTGCACATCGCTCCCCTCGGAAAAGCTGTTGCTGAAGAGAGAATAATATCGGGCAGAATAGAACCTGTGAAGAGCCATGAGCGTGAAATGGTCGGAACAGAGATAGGAGGCTGCATTGAGCGTGGCTATGGAACCGCAATCGCCAGTTGCCGTTTCGCCGGAGAGGGTGAGGCGATGGGAGATATAACCATAGCTGATGCTGGCATTCCAGAAGGCATTCCCCTCTGGAGCAAAACGCTTGTAAAGCTGGCTTTTATTGGGCGTGAGCGGAAGGGAGAAAGAGGTATAAAAGGCTGTACCTCCGATGTGCCAGCCCTGATGCCGGTAACTGATGTTGCCTCCCACAAGTGTATTGGATGCTACCTTCTGTTTAGCAATCTCATTTACCGTGCGATGCAAACCGGTCTTCAGGATGGTCTTGATGCCCCCGCCGTCAGCAGAAAGCGTAGCATCTATCTGGCGATAAGAAAGAAAGCCGGTCAGTTCGAGACCCTTTAATAAGGTATAGGTGGCGGCGGCGCCTTGCAGATAATTGGCTGAAGAACGGGAGGAATGACCGCGGATGATGCAGGAAGATGATCTGCCCAAGGAGGTGAGGGCTGAGAGTTTGCCGAAGCCGAAATCATTATTGAGTATCAGTCCCAATCCTTCGTTCAGTCTGTATCTGCCCAGGGTGATATTCTTCCATCTGCCTAGGTTCTTTACCTGAAGATAAAAGGAATAGAAGTCGTAACCCATCGTGTTCCTGCCTCCGAAAAATGGTTCGCCGGCATCCTGAGAAGCTACGAATCCCAGCTTGACGGAATTGCCGTAGCGAAACTGGTAGCGCAGTCCGTGCTTGTAAGGATAACCCAGATAACCGTCGGTTCCGCTTGCATCGCCCTTGCGCTCATAAAAAGGAACCTTCAGCATGCCCATCACTTCGTGCTTGCCATACTGGGCGATGTTTTTAAGACTGGGAAAAGCCGGCTTGCTCCCGTCATCGGCCACATAGAAGAAACAACTCATCAGCTGGCGCTGGTACCAGTCGATGCTGCTTATCAGGGTAAGCTCGCTCAGGCTCTTCAGCTGGCCATAGCGGTAAATATAGAACAGGATGTCTTCTACCTGTGATGCGGTAAGAAAAGGCATGCGCTCCAGTTCTTCTCTCGTTGCCGTATTCAGATTGACGGGATGCTGCGCCATCTCCTCCAAATCTTCTTCATAGTCCTGCCAGGCTACATGCTCGAAATCTTCGGATGCAGAAAGGTCGGACAGCAGTTGCTGCCAGGGTGGCGAAGCGGAAAGAGAATCTTCAGGCACGGCGCCCTGTTCTGAAAGAGAAAGAGATTGGGCAGGAGCCCATGAAGCACAGAAGATTTGGGAGCTGCCTACGAGAAACAGTTTCAACAAGAGGGAGGTTATGGAATGAGCATGCTTCATCTGCAGTAGGCACTTCATTTATTAAATTAAGACAAAGTTACTGCTAAAATACGAAAAAGAGAAAGAAAAAGCCAAGAATCTTTCTCAATTTGAGAAATAATCTGTAATTTTGCGGCGTAATTAGTAACACAAAGGGGCTTACACCTCTTTATATATAGAAGAAGCTCCACGAAGAAAAGGAGCTGGTCAAAGAACTTTGAGGAGATTTACATGAAACAGAAAATATGCTTTTTACTGGCGATGCTCTTCTGCATCACCCTGCAAACCATGGCGCAGACCGATGGCGACAACCCTGAAGACAGGGAGGTAGACATGGATACTCCTACCTTTGAACCGATGGTGAAGGTAGGAAAAGTGCTCCTGGATCATGACAGCGTGCAATATGTTCAGGTGAACAACGTGTACGTTTATCCGCAGCCGGTATTCAAGAACGCCAAGGAACGAATGGCTTACAACCGTTTGGTATACAACATCAAGAAGGTGCTGCCGATAGCCAAGGAGGTAAGAAAGATTATCATCGAAACGGGTGATTATCTGGAAACGCTGCCTAACAAGAAGGCAAAGGACGCACACATGAAACTGGTGGAGAAAGGTATCAAACAGGAATATACCCCAAGGATGAAGAAACTCACCTATGCACAGGGTAAACTCTGCATCAAACTGGTATATCGTGAGTGCAATTCCTCATCTTATCACCTGATTCAAGCCTTTCTGGGTCCTATCCGTGCCGGATTCTATCAGGCATTTGCAAGCCTCTTCGGCGCCAGCCTCAACAAGAAGTACGACCCGAACGGCGTTGACAGATTAACAGAAAGAGTGGTAAGACAGGTAGAATCGGGGCAGATTTAACCAGCTCATCTTATTCAGAAAGCTCATACACTTAGGTATAAAAGCATTTGCAGTCAACAGAAATTGCTTTTATACCTAAGTTTTTTTGTTGATACAAGCAGGAGAAATCTTCGTTCATAGACATTGAACCGCCGTTCAAAGACATTGAATGTCGGTTCAAAGACACCGAACGGCGGTTCAATGTCTATGAACGAAGATTTAAACAGACTGAAAAAAGAAATGTTCCTAAGAAAAGCAACAACTTTTCCTAGGAACATTTCCTTTTCTATTCGAATGGGCTGCCGACCTATTCCTCAGTATAAAGCACCTGAATCATGGTCTGGCCAACCGCCTTAAGCACATTCTTATCCAGATGAGCCATATCATCGCTCACGGTGTGCCAGGTAGGACCGAAACTGCTCTGCTGACAGTCTGGATAATAAGCTATCACATCTACAGTAGGAATCTTAGCCTTCTCGTTAACCGGAATATGATCGTCAGTAATCATTCCGCCATCGCTCTTAGGGAAGTAAGAGCCGAAACCAGCCTGGCGGGCTGCAGCCCAAACCTTCTTCACGATGCCGCCGGCATACTGCATAGACATGCCCTCACGGTAGAACTTGGCTCCCTGTCCACCTACCATATCGAGGAGGATTCCGAAACGTGGATTATATCCCTCAGGCTTGTTCTCGCTCCAGTACTGGGCACCCAAAGCCCAAGTATCGCCATCGTCCTGAACATCAGCCCACTGAGGTGTTCCCCAGTCTTCGGTATCGAAACATACGAAATCTACGCCGATGTTAGGATTCAGCTTCTTGTCAGCCTGCAGCTGGCGGGCTATCTCCAACATGACGGCTACTCCGCTGGCTCCATCGTTGGCAGCCATTACAGGCTTGCGCCAGTTGGTGCTGTCGGGGTCGTTGTCGGCCCAAGGACGGCTGTCCCAATGAGCACAGAGCAAGATGCGGGTTTCAGCCTTCGGGTTGTAATGGGCGATGATATTGGTATTCTTCAGGATGGTACCATCATAGCCCTTGAGGTCAGCCTTCTGGGTCTCTACCTCGCAACCAAACTGCTTGAACTTGCTCACTATCCATTCGCCACACTTGTCGTGCGCCTCGCTGTTCATGACGCGAGGACCGAAATCGCATTGTGCAGCACAATAAGCCAACGCCGAATCAGCATTAAAGGCAGGACCTACAGGATTCAGCTTCTCTGCTTCCTCTACTTCCTGGATTTCCGGCGAACTGGTGTTGGCATTCTTATAGCTGATAGCTCCAGCTACCACTCCGGCAGCAACTACCAAGCCTAAAATTATCTTCATTTTCTTCGTCATAACATTAATGTTTAAAGTTCTGCACCTGCGTCATCACTCTGAGCCAGTTGCCTCCCCAAATCTTGACAATATCCTGCTCGCTATATTTGCGGCGCAACAGCTGGAGGGTGAAATTGATGAGTTCAGAAGAGTCGGCGAGCCCCCGGATGCCGCCGTCTCCATCAAAGTCGGTACCCAGACCTACGTGGTCGATACCCATCACATCGATGGCATGCTCTAGATGGGCAATAGCGTCCATGATGTCGGCTTCACCCTCTTTACGCAGGAATCCGTGATAGAGCGTGGTATGAGCCACACCACCCTTTGCTGCGAGGGCACGCATCTGGTCATCGGTCAGATTACGGGGCACATCGCAAAGCGCACGGCTGCTGCTATGGCTGCAGACAATAGGCGTCTGGCTGATATCAAGTGCATCGTAGAAACTCTTCTCGCCACCATGACTCAAATCTACCATGATGCCCAGGCGGTTCATCTCATGAATCACCTTCTCGCCAAAACTGCTCACACCATTATGGGTATTGCAGCCGCGGGCACTATCGCAGATATCATTATCACCATTATGGCAGAGCGTGATATAAACGATGCCACGCTGGGCGAAATGCTTCACGTTACTGATATCGTGCTCCAGGGCGAGACCGTTCTCGATGCCGAGCATGATGCTCTTTCTGCCCTTCCGCTTATCGCTATAAAGATCGGTAGGAGTGCGGGCTATGCTGAGATACTGGCTGTTCTTGCTCACAATCTCTTCTATCTTGTCGAAGATGAGGTCGGCATACTGCGCAGGTCCCTTTACATCGAAAGCCACCTTGCTGCTGAAGCTCTCGCCTATCTGAGGCTGTGGCAGGTAAGCTACCATCGTGGTAGCATCCTGATGACCATCGGTCATCTTATGGAGATCAACCAGGATGCGGGAATCGCGATGATCAAACTTGATGCCCTGAGGGAAGAACATCGGAGTATCACAATGGGTATCGAGCGTAAGGATGCGCTTATGCAACTGCTTGGCTGCATAAAAGTTGTTAGCCTGATTAACCAGCCATTGGAAAATCTTCAATCCTTCTTCTTCCAGCCATTCCGGATGCCATTGCACACCGAGAATCTGCTTATACTCGCTACTCTCTACAGCCTCGATAATATGGTCGGAAGATTTGGCGATGGTGCGCAGATGATTGCCTGGCTCGCTTACCGCCTGATGGTGGAACGAGTTGACAAAGATCTTCTCCTTATTATATATATTATATAAGGTGGAATCTTTCTTGATTTCTACGATGTGGGTAGGTTCAGTACGGTCGGCATCCTGGCTGTGCTTTACCAGCTGCTTGATATCCTGGCACACCTTTCCGCCCAGCGCAATAGCGAGGGTCTGGATGCCCCGGCAGATGCCAAGCATCGGAATCTGGCGGTTGAAAGCCAATCGGGTAATCATCAGTTCGGCAGCATCACGTTCCTGATTGATGTTGTGAAGGCGGGGAGAAGGCTCTTCGCCCATCCACAGCGGATTATGGTCGCCGCCACCCGTCAGAATCAATCCATCAAGATGCTCCAGGGTATTGACAATGACCTGAGCATCGGCAACAGGAGGAATAATGACCGGCGTACCGCCAGCCGCTATTACCTGCTTATAATAACGGTCGCGAAGCGTAGCATCGATACCTTCATAATTGGCAGTAAGGCCAATTACAGGCTGATGCTTCGCTTCGGGAAATCTAGAGTATGCATCCTGGAGATGCGACTCTAAGTCAAATGTTTCCATTTGTTTATCTTTCAAAAAATAATGATTCAAGATCTTCTAAAAATCGTACTCAAGTATGGAGACACTTATTAATCTTCATCGAGAAGTACAGGAATCTCACGCTTGATGCTCTGCTCAAGAGAGATAAGCGTTTCGGTAGAAACCACACCAGGGATAGCCTGAAGCTTATTGTTGAGCAGATCCATGAGCTGCTCGTTGTCGCGGGCATAAAGCTTAATCAGCATGGTGTATGAACCGGTTGTAAAGTGGCACTCTACGATTTCAGGAATGTTCAGCAAGCGCTCTACCACCTTTTTGTACATATTACCGCGCTCCAAGTTCAAACCTACATAAGTGCAGGTAGAATAACCCAAGCTTTTAGGGTTTACATCAAAACCGCTACCGGTGATGAAACCATCCTCCATCAAGTGCTGAACACGCTGATGGATGGCAGCACGAGACACGCCACATTCTGCAGCTACGTCTTTGAAAGGAATACGGGCATTCTTGGAAAGGATGCCGAGAATCTTTCTGTCTAGATTGTCTATTTTCTCCATTTCGTTTTGCTTTATATTATTCTATTTATAAGGTACTTTTCTATACCAGATAGCAAAATTAATAAAATCTATTGAAACAGCAAACAAAATGCACGAATATTTTGCAATATCCGTGCATTTTGTTGTTTTTTATACTGTTTTTAACCAAAAACCTTGGCATTTTGCTACTTTTAGTAGAAAAATCATACGCTTATCTGATAACCTCGGAGAAGTAATGATCACGCAAAGGTTTCACCACTTTATCACCCGTCAAAACTATCTGCTGCTTAAGGCGGATATCTTGCGAAGAAGCTCCAATCTTCAGTTCATACGTTCCAGGAGCTATGTTCCATTGACGATTGCCTTGATGAGAATAATAACCAAACTGATCAGTATAGAACTTGATGCACACCCGCTTGGTTTCACCAGGATTGAGAGAGATGCGGGCAAAGCCCTGCAACTGGATAGGATGAATCTGCTGGTTGCTCTGAGTTGGCGACAGATATACCTGCGCTATCTCATCGGCACGAACCTTACCCGTATTGGTAACCTCAAAGTAGATATTGCTCGACTCTGAAGCCGTAGAGAGCTCCTTAACTGTCTGCAAGTTCCTATAGGCAAAGGTTGTATAGCTCAATCCATAACCGAAAGGCCACTCTACACGGGCATCCTGCCGGGTGGAATAATTATAGCAGATAGGCTCATAAACCTCAGTATTAGGATAGCTGACACTCAGCTTGGCAGATGGTGAAATCTTGCCATAAAGAATGTCTGCCACAGCTGTACCACCCTCTTCACCAGGATACCAGGCCTGGATGACTGCTGCACAACGCTTGGCTATCTTGGAGATAACCTGCGCACGACCGCCGAAGACTACCAGGACTACAGGTTTACCCGTAGCCAAGAGTTCCTCAACATATTCCTCTTGCTTACCAGGAAGCTTGAGACCGTCTCGTTCACGGTTCTCACCACAGAGCATCACATTCTCGCCCACGGCAGCAATGATAACATCGCTTTCCTTTGCCATCGCCAAAGCTTCAGCCTTATCAGCCTTCTCGCCAGAATCAACCTTGCGATGCAGGAGCTGATATTCCCAAGCACGCTTATCGCCAGACTCTTCAAACTTGGTCTCTATCTCCTCTGTCCAGTCGCAACCACGAGAATACTTAATATTAATACCCTCAGGTTTACCAGCCTGCATTGCCTCTAGCAATTTAACGATATGTGGCAAGTGGCTATCATCCCACTTTTTCTTCCAACTCTGCCAGAAATAGAACATTGAAGGGAAAGAGTAGTCGCCACACATCGCCCAGATAGAATTGGCATTAGGACCTGTGAGCAAGATATTCTTAACCTGCTTGGCGCTGTTAACATCAGCCTCCTTCACAAGAGGCAAAACACCATTATTCTCCAACAAGACGATAGACTGGCTGGCAATATCGTAAGCCGTCTGCCGTTCTTCCTTAGTATCAAGCTTTACATCCTCCGTACTATACAGATATGGATTCTTATCCATCAGTCCTGCACGAATCTTATAACGCAGAACATCCTTTACAGCACGCTCAAAGACTTCTTTCTTAACAAGTCCCTTATCCAAGGCTTCCTGTAAATACTGATAGTTTTCACCTCTAGGGAAATCAACATCATTGCCACCATTGATAGCAGCCACAGCTTTCTGAAGAGGTGTATCTAGTCCCGGCAACTGGTCAATGGCTGTATAATCGCTCACCACCATTCCATCAAATCCGAGATAACCGCGCAAAATATCATTGAGAATTTCACTATTTGCCACGCACTTGGTACCATGAACAGCATGATAACCCGGCATCAAAGCCTTGCAACCTGCCAGACGAATCATCGTCTCATGAGGCAAAAGGATATCTTCCATCATCTCCTTCTCATCAGCATCACCGCCACCACCATATCCCAGATAGTGTTTAGAGCAAGCTCCCACTCCCTTCTTGAGGTCGCCCTGCTGAAGGCCCTTGACAAAAGCAGTACCCATAACGGCTGAAAGATAGCCATCCTCACCGTATGATTCTTCCAGACGATTAAAACTTGGAGTACGGCAGACGTCTACCATAGGGGAAAGCGACAATACGCCACCCATCTTGCGAAGAGCGGTACCTGTCTGCAAAGTCTTGAGCTCTGCCAACTCTGGATTGAATGAGCAAGCCTGACCTATCTGCTGTGGATAGACTGTTGCATCTTGCGTATTGATACCCGAAAGAACCTCCTCGTGAAAAAGAGCAGGGATACCGTTTGGGGTATGATGTATCAACCAATCCTGTACAACAGCCACACGCTTTCGCAAGAAATTGGCATCAACCAATTCCTGACTGGCATACTGAGAAAAATGACCGATGCCATAAGGAATGAGCTGCTTGCATTTGACGGTATCCAAATTGCCTTCCGCATCAAAGAGCTCATCCATATACCCACTTCTCAACTGAGCGATACGCTCTGGCTGTGACATTCTGCTGTAGAGTTCATCTACCTGTTGGTTCACTTGCTGTTCCGTATTGTTTATGTTACTGCAACTAGCCATCAGCACAGTTGCACATACGGTTGTTGTAATTTGTTTCATCATTATCTTTTAGGTTAAAAATATAATTATTGAAGTTGTCTATTATCATCTGCAAAGATAATGCAAACGAGCGCAGAATATCAAGCTAGCTTGAATATTTTGCCGAGTGCAGTTTATCTTCTGCAAAGATAATGCAAACGAGCGCAGAATATCAAGCTTGCTTGAATATTATGCCGAGTGCAGTTTATCTTCTGCAAAGATAATACAAATAAG
>JAJXBQ010000298.1:0-3068 GCA_021640525.1 Segatella copri | reverse complement strand
CTTTTTTTATGTCCCGATGTCAACAGATTACCTGATAGGATACAAAAAACAAGATACAAAAAAAGATGAGGGCACATACTGAATACTGCCCCCATCTGATATGGTTATTACTGCTTAAAAACAAATTTCTTCTGTCCGGGATAGTTAACGAATATCGCTACCAGCAGAGATACAATACTCTTCGGAATCATATAATGCAGCTGAATATGTTCGTGCGCATTCAGAAATTCGGTCAGGGCGATAGTGCCGCCCGAATTGAGCATCCAGCTGATGCCCCAGATGATAAAATAGCGCCAGGCTACACTCTTTTTCTTGCTCTTGGAATCGCCGAACACATAACGGTAATTCAGTATGCAGTTGGTAATGCCGCCACTTATCACTCCCAGCGCATTGGCAAGTCCATAATAAATGCCGATGATATCTGAGAGAAAGAATGCCAGTCCGAAGTCTATCACAGAGGCGCATGAGGCGGTCAGTTCCGCCTTGCCGAAGGTTACGAGTTCTTCTTTAATCTTGCCCATAATCTCTTGGATTCCATAAGCAGTACGCCTACTATCGTAGTAAGAATACCCAACATGACATCGATGATATAATGATGACCGGAATAGACTGCCGTCCACCAGATTCCCAGACAGATGCAGGCGAAGAGCACCACCGTATACCAGCGTTTACGGCTCATCACAGCATAAATCGTGGTGAGGAACATATAGGCAGCATGCAGACTCGGCACGGCAGCAAAGACATTGGCATTCTTGCCATAGAGTCCGTGGAACACGTGCAGTCCGGTCATTGCGTCCCATCTGCCCAGACCAGCCACATTACCCGGTGTATTGAGCACAGCCTTGAAGCCATAGTTCATCGCATACCAGGGCGGAGCAGCCGGATAGATGTAATAGCCGATGAAGCCGATGACATTCACCAGCAGGAAAGCCCAGGAGAAACGCTTGAACCATTTAAGCTGTTTCGTAAGATACAGATAAAGGGCAAAGGCGATAGGCACCGGAACCCAGCAGAGATAGAAGATGCCTGCCCAGAAATCGGCAAAACCGCAATGGTGAACCTTGAAGTATTCGCCCGGAATCATCAGCTGGCTATGGTCGGCTACAGCCTGCAGTTCTGCGCTGGATGAAGCAGCAATGCCGAAGAGCGACTTTTCTGCATGATAGAGATTCGCCACGTCAATATCGTTCACCATATAGTTAGGATAAAGGCGCATCGAATCGTAGATGATTCCAAAGAGGAACCAAGGCAGAAAATAGAAGGCAAAACGGCGTGTCTTCTTCCAGGCTGCGAGTACCGCCAGGAGGATAATCAGATAGATACTAAACACTTTTTTCTACTTTTTTATTGATAGAACTTGAGTTTATTATTTATGAGCGTTCATCACAACATAACAATGCCAGATGCGCCAGAAAGCGGTGATGTTTGCCAGAACGGCAATCAGAATCATTCCGCCAGCCAGCCACCAGATATTGCCTGTAAAGCCGGTAATCATCGCAGTAACAGCGGTAACCACAACGCGCTCAGGACGCTGCATGAAACCTACCTTGCACTCAATATCCAGACCCTCGGCACGGGCACGGACATAACTTACCATCACAGAACCGATCATCGCTGCAAAGGTGACTACGCCCATCCAGAACCAGGTCATATCGCCCTGTATACGTACGAAGATGAGGCAGATGCCAAAGAGACTTACCAGTTCGCTGTAGCGGTCGAGTGTAGAATCCCAGAGTGCACCGAAGAGACTGCTCTTGCCGCTCACACGTGCCAATCGGCCATCCATCATATCAAAGAGACCGGCTGCAAGGATGATGAATCCACCCCATCCTACAGTAACCATGCAAGATGCATAGTCAGCCTGCTCTGTTCCGAGCATCCATGCAGCATCGAGGAAGAAACCGGCTGCCACGATATTGCCCAGGAATCCTACGAAGGTAACAATGTTAGGAGTAATACCTACTGCTATCATCGCCTTGATAAGTGGATTGATGATGGCATAGATAACTTTTTGTAAGAAATCTCTATAATTCATATTTTAATCTATTTTTTATTGCCTGTTTAAGAAATGTCTGTTTAAGAATTTGTTTCTTTAAGAAATGCCAGACTAGATGATTCCTGCCGAAACCAGTATGATCTTGATGATGTTTAAAGAAACGGCTGCATAGAGGCCGCCCAGCAAATCATCAGCCATCACATAGAAGGCGCCCTGCCTGTTATCCAGTTTCTTGATGCCCAACGGTTTCACCATATCAAAGAAGCGGAAGAGAACAAGTGCCACCAATGCCCACCACCAGGCATCTTTCACTTCGCCCTGAGCGGTAAGCGGAGTCAGCAACGACAGGGGAATCCACACGCCAGCCATCTCGTCGATGACCACACGGCTGGGATCCTCACCCCAATAAGGCTGCAACTGAGCTGTTGCCCAAGTGCCCAGAATAGTGGAAACAATGACGAGAAAGAAGGTGATACTCTGCAGACTCTCGCCCGTAATACCGAGTCCGTAAGCCAGGGCTGCCCAGATGAGGGTTGCCAATACAGAGCCAGCCGTTCCCGGTCCCCAAGGCCAGAAGCCACTGCCGAAACCGGTGCCTATGATGACGGGCAGCAAAGGAGGCCGCTCGTCGGTAAGATTTCCCTTGTTATTCATTCGCTTGATGTTTAATAAGCCCGCAGAAGGGCGTTACTTCTTTAAATTTCAGTGTGCAAAATTACGCTAAAAAATTAAATTAACCAAATAGTTTTCTTATATTTTTCGGAATTTCATCATATATTGACAGATAAAAAGGTGAAATAGAGCAATATGAAGGGGTTTTATACCACTCAGGCTCGCACGGCGAAGAGCAAGAACAGGCAGCAGAAGGAACTGCATGGAAGCCTTTTTCTGAAAATCTCATAAAAAACTGAAATAATGAATAGGTTTTTGCGTCTATTTACGAATAATGTTATAACTTTGCATCCTGAAAGCCAATAAAGCATCCTCAAACTTCGGCTCTTGCGGGGCATGTGGGGTGAGGAATTTGACAGATAATAGATTAAATCATGGGCGGAGAGCCCCTATATATAAT
>JAJXBQ010000297.1:0-3100 GCA_021640525.1 Segatella copri | reverse complement strand
AGACCATGCTGTGGAGCATCACTCAACTGCTGCCCTTTCAGATTATAATAATGAGTATCCTGACCCGCAGGTGTGTTTTTGACAGCAATCACAGCATCTTCGATTTGCCAAGGCTCGTAAAGCATCCGTATATCCTTCACGCGAAACTCCTGAGTTTCACTTCCCTCCTCCAAATTAGCTTGCCAACCTACATAAACATCCTGAGACTCTTTGATAGAAAAGGAAATAGAATACCATTTCCCATCATCCACGCCCGCCTTATTAATGGCAAGCCTTGCCAACGACTTGACGGGAATGTCATGCGTGGCCAGAAGTTTCGTAGAAGCAAACATATAGGCGTCAGGACTCATACTATAACTTGTCTGATACTCCGCTTGCATTGTATAAACACCTGCATCAAGATGTAGCTTGCGGTAGATACGCGCATCGGAAAGGTTGCCCTCCTGATTTCCACTACGGTCATCCCAGACTCCCAACATAAGACAACTGTATCCTGGATAGTTGTCTATTCCGTTCTTTATGCCATCGGCCTCGTTGGGGATTTTAAAGTTCTCTACCTGCCAGTACTTGGGTGTGGCAAAACGTGTGGTTACGCTTCCATCAAGACGTGAAAAGTTGGAACGCTCATCAAGTAATTGCAACGTCACATCCCGAGCCGCCACAATTTTACTTTCATCGTAACGACATAATTGTACACGAGTGGCACGAAATTCCTGTGTGCCACTACCCATCATCAAATTAGCCTGAAACCCCAATGTCACATCCTGCTCTTCTTCTACAATAAAAGTAATACCCCACCAACTACCATTATTTGGTGCTGTATTAAGACGTGCCCATGCAATGGCCCGAACAGGAATCTCAGAAGTCTGTAAATCCTCGATAGCCTCTGGGCAGGCATACATATAAGCCTCGTCAGACAACTGGTAAACGGCATTGAAAGTAGCACCGAAATAATAAGTACCGGGAGTAAGATGCACGGTACGACGTATGGCAGCCTGCGAAAGATCACAGTCATAGTCTACATTAGTACGGTCATCCCAGACTCCCAACATCAAAGCCTCAATTCCTTCGTAAGCATCGAGTCCTTGCTTAACCCCCTCACTGCCATTAGGTATATTGAAATTGGTTACAATCCAATTAGCCGGCTTACCGAAACGCTTACCATTTCGAGTATCCGGAGTACGACTGAAGTCTGCCGCCTCCACGAGCATTTCTACAGTAAGATTATCACCTGCATAAAGAGGTGCGCCAGCTTCGGTAACTGACGCTTTAAGATATGCTTGAAAAGCCTTACGAAATACAACAAGAGCCGCAGCCTGTTCTTCGACAGTACCATCCAGGCTATTTTCCGCTTGAGTTACATAGTATCCTAAATCAGACAAAGCTGAGACATTGGGACTACCTGTGTTGACAGGTTTCAGATTTCCGTCGGCTCCTTCAACAAGGGGTTTACAATAGTCAATAAACTCGGCCAATGAAATAGGCTTATCCGTACCAGGTTTAAAAGTTATGGCAAACACAGGAGCAATGTCATTGGTATTCTCTATCGGAAGCTGCACTGTAAGCCCCTCCATCGCAAGTTCGTGCTCAACCGCACCATGTCCCAACAATTCTATACTTTCAATCTCACCTGAGAAGTATTCATTGGCACGTCCTAAGTGAGCAAACGTGAAAGTACGTTCTGCCGGCCAACGCATAATGGTAGCAAAGACAGTATCTACATCCTGTTCCGTCCGGGCATGTTTGACGACGTAACGCACATCTTTTGCAGAATAATTGATACCTTCGTTAAACCCTTGGTTATAGATAGGATTACTTGCATCAACCAACGGTCCCTCGCCAAAAGTTTTCCAAACACGAGTCCCATAAATTGAACGTCCGTTTTGCTCCATCCAATCTGTCATCTCAGCAATGAAACGCATTTCCTTGTCATCGTGAGTTCCATCTCCTTTTAGAGGAATAGAAAGCAACAAGTTACCATTTTTGCTGACAATGTCAACAAGCATATCTACCACCTGCTGAGCCGACTTGTAACCGGCATTATAATCTTTCACGCCATAATGCCATCCACCGATACAAGTACAAGTTTGCCAAGGCTTTTCTTGTGGGCGATCGGGTATACCACGTTCTATATCCCACAACATGGCTTCCTTATGCGTAGAGTCCAAGACCTTGCCGGTAACCACCATTTCCGGATCGGTATTATAAGAATGAGCCAAAATATTAAGGCCTACGCTCTCGTCGCAACCATAGAAAGGAAGTACTGTATCATCAAAGTAAAGCATGGCAGGGTGATAGGCATTCACACACTGCAATACACGGTTTTGAAATTTCATCTTGTACTCTTCGCTGGGCTGTGAAGCACCGTTACCCCACGTCCATTGACTGTGTATGGTACCCGCATCTTCCCAACCTCTACTGGGAGTATGGCGTTGGGCATAAAGATCTTGTGGATCATAACCTTCCCACCATTTACCCTTACCATCTTCTTTCGTCATATTGGCATCATATTGCTGGGCGATTTCAAACCAAAGCCAAGCATGGCTACCATGCATGGATACACCTAAAGGAAGATCATACTTTTCACATGCTTTAGCCCATTCTCCTACCACATCGCGTTTAGGACCGATATTCACCGAGTTCCAAGGTTGGTAGGGAGAATCCCAACAGTCGAAATTATCATGGTGCTGCCCCATAGCAAAAAAATACCGAGCCCCCATATCATAATAGAGTCTGATAAGATATTCAGGCTCCCATTTTTCAGCCTTCCAGGCGTTACACAAATCCTTGTAACCATAGTCTGTACCGGCTACACAAGGATCACCAAAGTGGCTCACATGCCAATTGTAGTTTCCACCACCTTTGAAATACATTCCACGACCATACCAATCTCCGTCTGCCCCCTGGCTCTGCGGATCCCAATGTGCCCAAATGCCGAATTTTACGTTTTGGAACCATTCAGGACATTCCCACTGCGCCAGATTGTCCCAATCGGGAGTATATCGCCCTGTTGCCACAGGTACATTCTGCGCGTTTGATGTGAAAGAAGCAGATAACAATAATCCTGTCATCCATACTGTTAAAGTTCTTGCCTTCATAG